>CANNJI010000147.1 GCA_947504875.1 Legionellaceae bacterium | reverse complement strand
GCTTCAATAAAGAGGGCATAGATATGCCCAGGAAGATCCACGTGATCCAGTTGCACCGCACTTAGTAAAGATAATGAAATTAGAGCCTCATTATCTTGGTGCTCTGGATAATGCGTTATGATTGCATCTAGGGATTGAATATTTGCGAGTGAAATAGGTATTTTTTTTTTGCGTAACACATTATATTTTTGAATTAATTCTGGTGTTAAGCAAGTATCGGTGATTTCTGCTGTACCAAGATTTGACTCTAAATAAAATAAGGTTTGTACCATTTCTACACTTTCAGGATTTAGATTAAATCTTAGATAATTATGCCAAAAAATCTCATAGTCTGCTATGTTTTGTGGATCATCCGTATACATCATAGAGATTTCTGAATCTCTATGTAGTGCACAATCTAAATCCACACAAATAATTTCCCCTTCAAACCTTAACATGTTGCCGGGTATGCATGCATCAGCAATTATATTTCTTGTTGCAATATATATAGCTAGAACTTTTTTTGCGATTTCATTATCACTTGGATAGTCATCGCCGATAAAAGGCATGATTATGTTTGTTCGTGGTAGTGTTAAGTGATCTAAAATTTTATTTTCTTCCTCAAGAGTCAGTGGAATTGATCTTTCAACTTTATGCCTGACCCTTGAGCAAGATTCTTTATTAAGGATCATATTTAAAATAACAGTCGTAATGTCATTTTGCTCATTACGGTAAGTGGACCCAATTTGCTCTTCTGAAATTAGATGTATATAAAGCTCAAAAGGTAATATATGCTCATCTGAGACTGGTCGACCCAAAGACACACTAAACCCATTAGAAAGTTGACTGTTAAATCCAGGGTTAATCAGGACATTTTTTCTTTGAAAGCGCTGTGGAGAGTTCATTTTATTATTGATAGTATCTGCTGAAACCTTGGGTTTTTTTAAAACCCATTTCTGTTCATCTAAAATACATGTAAATATGTCGTTGTAAGATCCACTCTTATACGGCATCCAATTGATCTCTTTACTCCCAGGGAAAAAAACTGGAAATCTTTCAGCTTTACCAGAATTGTTCATGTTTGTCCCAACATAAAACTAGCGTTAATTAAAACGCATTATGTAGATATAATAACAGCAGAGGATCATAACTGATTCATATTGAAAAACCAATACGCTAGGGCTTTAATCGCACGGCTGGTCTGAGCTGAAGATTGTGACAGGATCCGCTAATTATATCTAAAAGATCGGCATATAGACCGATCGGCGTTATAGATTCATTGATGACAAACGGATTCAATCCAATAACTTAAAAACTGGGCTGTGTTTTTCTGAAGTCCTGGTAGGTGGATATAATCTAAAAAAATGTGAATTAATTTATGATCAATAAAAGTTATCGACTGCGGGCATGTTATCCAGCATAATTGGACGTTATTTAAGTTTGTGCTAGAGCATTATTCGGATCAATGTATGTTGTATGGAGACAGTCGTGGATAAGAAAGAGTTTTTTGAGAAAATCAAACAGGCTAATATTGAATTTGTTGACTTAAGATTTACCGATATCTTGGGTGTTGAAAATCATATGACTGTGCCAGTATCGGCCGTTGATGATGAATTACTTGACGCAGGCAAGTGGTTTGATGGTTCTTCATTTAAGGGTTGGCAGCCAATCAACGCATCTGATTTGATCTTGAAGCCAGACTTAGACTATGTTGTTCAAGATCCTTTTTATCAAGATAATACTTTGATTCTTCGATGTGACATATATGATCCTGAAACCCAGGCTGCTTATATCGGTGATCCAAGATCAATTGCTAAACGCGCTGAGGAGTATTTAAAAACGTCTGGAATTGCCAGCCAAGCTTTTTTTGGTCCTGAGCCTGAATTTTTTATTTTTGATGATGTACGTTGGGACACTGCTTTAAACCGCGTTTTTTTTGAGATTGACTCTGAAGAAGGTCAATGGAACTCAGGTAAAATCATTCCCGGAGGTAACACTGGGCATCGTCCGTCTGTACAGTCTGGATATGTGCCATTACCACCAGTTGATTCTTCACAAGATCTACGTTCAGCTATCTCCAAGACATTGATTAAATTGGGTATACCGGTAGAAGTTCATCACCATGAGGTTGGAACAGGCAACCAAGGTGAGGTGGCTACACGCTTTAATACATTAACTCAAAAAGCTGATGAAACACAGATACTTAAGTACGTAGTCAAGAATATAGCACATCAGTTTGGCAAAACAGCTACATTTATGCCCAAGCCATTAGTTGGTGAGAATGGCAGCGGCATGCACTGTCATCAGTCGTTGATGAAAGATGGGGTTAATTTATTTTCTGGAAATATTTATGCCGGTCTTTCAGACACTGCTCTGTATTACATAGGTGGCATTATTCGTCATGGCCGTGCATTAAATGCGTTAACTAATCCAACTACGAATAGTTATAAGCGCTTAGTTCCTGGATTTGAAGCGCCGGTGATGTTGGCTTATGCCAGTAGAAATCGATCGGCAGCGATTCGGATACCTAGAGTTTTATCGCCTAAAGCGGCACGTATTGAAGCACGCTTTCCGGACGCAGTGGCCAATCCATATCTGGCATTTTCGGCTATGTTAATGGCTGGATTAGATGGGATTAAAAATAAAATCCATCCCGGCCTGCCGATGGAGCAAGATCTGTATGCTTTATCGGCAGCAGATCAACAATCAATACCTAGTGTGGCCGATTCTTTGGAGCAGGCGCTGGATAGTTTGGCCGGTGATCATGCTTTTTTGTTACACGGAGATGTATTTAGCACACATTTTATTGAAAAATATATCGCTTTACGTCGTCAAGAAGTAGACCAGATTAGAATATGTGTACATCCAATGGAGTTCGAATTGTATTATAGTGCTTGAAATGTTCCTGTAGAGTCCTTATCTATAGGATTAGAGTTAAACAAAATACAATTTTTTTATGAGTGGAGAGTGTGTGATGGGTAGTAAAAAAGAAACTATGGGGTTTCAAACGGAAGTCAAACAGATCCTAAATCTTGTTGTGCATTCACTATACAGTAATCGGGAGATTTTTTTACGTGAATTGATTTCAAATGCTTCTGATGCCCTGGATAAGCTCAGGTTTTTATCGTTGTCAGATCCATCTTTATATGACGGTGATATTAATTTAAACATTAAATTAGCCGTGGATCAGGAACTAAAAACCATTACAATCACAGACAATGGGATTGGTATGAGCCGTGAAGAGGCGATCGAGCATTTGGGTACGATTGCCAACTCAGGGACTAAAGCATTTTTACAGCACTTGTCTGTTGAACAAAATAAAGACTCACAATTGATTGGACAATTTGGTGTGGGTTTTTATTCAGCATTTATTGTGGCGGATAAAGTTGTAGTTGAGAGTCGTCGTGCAGGATTGGCTGCAGATCAGGGGGTTGTTTGGGAGTCTTCAGGCGAAGGTGAGTTTACAATTTCTGATGTGAAGAAAAAAGATCGTGGTACTAAAATCACTTTACATCTAAAAGACGATGCTGCTGAATTCCTGAGTGACTGGAGATTGCGTAGCATAGTAACCAAGTATTCGGATCATATTTCTTGGCCGATTGAAATGCTGGCAACCAGTGATAAAGATGGTGAGCCTGCTACAGAGTTTGAAACAGTTAACAAAGCCACTGCACTGTGGACGTTACCTAAAGCAGATATTTCTGACAACGATTATAAAGCCATGTACAAGCACTTGTCGCATGATCAGCAAGATCCATTGGCGTGGTCACACAATCATGTTGAAGGCAAGCATGATTACATCAGCTTGTTATATATTCCAAGTCATGCCCCTTATGATTTATGGCAACATGAGTCCAAGCATGGATTAAAACTATATGTAAAACGTGTATTTATCATGGATGATGCGTCTCAGTTCTTACCTAGATATTTGAGATTTATCAAGGGCGTAGTGGATGCCAGTGATTTGCCGCTGAATGTTTCACGTGAGCTATTGCAGGATAATAAACAGATTGACAGCATTAGATCTGCGTGTACCAAGCGTATTTTATCTATGCTGGAAAAAATGAGCACAGAAGATGCGGCAAATTACCAGATTTTTTGGAAAGAGTTTGGTTTGGTATTGAAAGAGGGGCCGGTTGAGGATTATCTAAATCGTGATGCAATTGCTAAGTTACTAAGGTTTGCATCTACAAAGAATGATTCTGAAGAGCAAACAGTTTCACTAGAAGATTATGTAGGGCGAATGGCGCCAGATCAAGATAAAATTTATTATATTACTGCATCGAGTTACAATGCAGCAAAAAACAGTCCGCACTTGGAGATGTTCAAGCAAAAGGGGATTGAAGTATTACTATTAAGTGATCGCATTGATGAGTGGCTGACGGGGCATGTTAGTGAATTTGCTGGCAAGAAATTGCATTCAATCAGCAAAGGAAAAATGGATTTAGACGTAGATGCTGGGCAGGTTAAAGATCAAGAACTAGCTTTAGGGCCAATGTTAAAGCAAATCCAATCAATTCTTGCAGATCGCATCAAAGAAGTGCGCCTGACACACAGATTGATAGATTCACCAGCGTGTATTGTAGCTGATGAGCATGATATGGGCCTGGAGATGCAGCGTATTTTGCAAGCATCGGGCCAAAAGCTACCTGAAATCAAACCATTATTTGAAATCAATCCTGAGCACGCGTTAATCAAGCGCCTGCATGCTTTGGCAGATGATGAGTTGTTTGAGCAGTGGGTAGTAGTATTGTTTGAAGAAGCGGTATTAGCCGAAGGTGGTCAGTTAGACAATCCAGCGGACTTTGTACGTAGAGTGAACCAGCTGTTGATGTAGGTTAGAACCACCTGGGCAAAGTTTGGACTAACTTTGTCCGGGTGGTTATTATATCTCCGCACTGGGTGGACTGTTTTCTAGCTTGCTCTTGATTGACTGTAGTTCCTTCTCAATTGTTTCAGCTATACCAGAAGACTTAGTTGTTGAACCAAACCAACTGGGGGTAATCCTGTGAGTCGCTAGCAATACTCTATTGTCACTAATATATTTAAGTGCTGCTCCTATCGAATCTCCTGGCCCGTCATGATTGGCTTCTGCTTTGATTGTTCCCATCAGAGCACTCAAATTGCCCAGGATTTCTGATTTTTTTTTGTACAATGAATTGTCGAAGATTGTCTGTTGTTTTTGATATTTAGTTATTTCTTTTTGCATTTCATCTATAAATGAATTAAGGTTTGTTTTTTCCTTGTAGTCACTGTTATCAGTGATAAG
>CANNJI010000146.1 GCA_947504875.1 Legionellaceae bacterium | reverse complement strand
TTGGGGATAATTCGAAACATCTATGTACTCGGATCCGCAGTTTTTGACTTTAAAAGATCAAAGAATCATGTATCAAGCGGCCTTCTGATACCGCAGTGATGGCGTTGGCTCCATTCTACCCAAGTCCCTCCCAGCAAGGTGCTTGGTTGACGCGCGATCTGGTAAAGACGCTTCCATCAGTTCCTTGAATTTAACAAACTCCTTTTTTGGCTCTTCCGCGTTAACAATATGGCTAACACCATCAATCAAAGCTGCTGCATTAATATGCTCTATCAGGCAACCAACGGGCATCCCGGGTTGTTTGTTTTTAAGGCGGGCGGATTGTAGTGGGTGCAGGAGTAAAAGATGATCGCACAACAGGCTAAGCGTTACGCCATTCGCAGCGCCATCCACACCATGTTGTTTGCTCAATGTATTCCAGCCACCGTGTCCTTTCCAGTCCTGGATAAAAACCTCGACTAACCATCGCAACGTATAAGCTTGTGCAACATCCTTGTGTCTCCACGTAAGATCGGTGGCGACAATAAAGCGATAATCCGTTTCGCCTTCATATTTTAGTGCAATAACAAATCGCTTTTTCCTGTGCGCCTTAACGAGCAATCTGGCCGCCAACATAGTAACGATATTTACTTCGCCGCCGCGTATAATAAGGTTGGTTACAACCCCCGCACTACGTGAAAAATAAACGGTCAGGGGAACGTTTTTTCCACGACTACGTACTAATTGGTTCTTGCGCAGCTGGCTAATCACTTGTGTGCAAGAGGTTAATTTCGCTGCCTCATCCATAAAATGAGCATTGCCATACAGTGCGTCAGCCAATACAGCTTGAACACGGACATTTGGATGATTTTTTGAGAATTTTTCAAGCAGATCTAGTGCCAACGCTTGTTTACTCGGATAAGCTAAATTAGGGTCAGGCCGTTTTGTACGATCTTTAGCTGGTATTCCAGCTTTCTTCTGATCTTTATTGGTTTTTCTCCATGCCTTCAGTGCTGGATCTGGGGTATAAAATCGGAAGCCAACGGGGATGGTTACCAACCCGGTGACAAGGATAAGAAAAATGAATTCTTGACCATTAAACCAGCCGCCTGTTTTCTTATCTTTAACCTTATGGACGCCTGCTATTTTTGATGTGTTTCGTGAGCGAACCTTGTCTGAATCATCAAGCACAAGAACACCAGCACTCACTCCATAATGCAATATCACATGCGCAACGCTAGCTTGCAGGAGGTATGCCCACGCTATGCCTGCATGACGAAAAACCCAACGCAAACGGCTTTCCTTAAATGCACCAAGGCTTCTTCGTGCAAATGCAGCCCAATTGAAGCTTCCAGCCACAATTAACCCTATTAAAACAGTAACAAGCCAACCACGCTGGCTCTTTGTTAATGGTGTTGCTGTGATTTGATTTAGTGAAGCATTCAATCCAGTTACATAGTCAACTACAAAGCTGAGCGGGCGTATTAGCACAAACAATCCTTGTCATACATCGCATAAAACGGCAATATACCACCGTCGGCCTCCTGTTGCAGCGTTGATTGTTTTTGCTAGGCGAAGACAGGAGCTCGTTCAGTAGACCGACCTAATCTCGTTATTCATCACAAAAACTGCGGAACCGAGTTTAAAAAAATTGAAAGTTAGATTCTCAATTTCAATCAGAAATCATGAAACTGATTATTTCATGAAGTTTTTCCTTATTTTACTTGAGCCTGTGCTAAGCCCCTCTGTTGTGAGTGCCCATTATTTTTTATGCTCAACTTAGTGCACACCACTTCAGTATTGAGGCATTATTTAACCAAAAATTAATCGGGTTAAATAATCTAAATCCCACCCTACTAACTTTAAGTTAGAGCGAAGACTACGTTTTTTTCCTATAGGCGGTTTTGACTTAACCAGATTAAATAAGAATCGTTTAGTTTTGGCGAAGTTCTCAGCCGCATTTATTTCGTACTTTTTATCTTTATCATCATTCAGATGAACATCCAAACACCAATGCATTGACTCTACACCCCAGTGACCACGAACATAGGTTGCCAGACTCTTATGAGACTTATCATGGTCGGTTATATAATAGCGCCACTCTGACGTTACACCATCGGCATAGTTGCTGGACTGGATGGTTTCAGTAGCGACTAAAGTGCTCATTTTAGTGAATCCTAAAGCTTTGATTTCTTCGGGCACATCAAAAGAAAAATAGCGTCGTCTAACACTTCGACCGTGAGAGTCATCAAAATAATCTTCTATTAAATTCTTAGGAGATGCTCCTGATTCTTCCACATATTTCTTAACCGCATCATATAATTTTGGCTGATTCTTTTTTAATCCAATAAGGTAATGGGCACCTTGCTCTAATATTTTTGAAATTATTGTTTCATTACATCCCATCGCATCAATTGAAACAGTAGCGCCTTCTAAATCCAGCAATTCCAATAATAATGGAATGGCGGTTATTTCATTGGATTTACTATCTGTTTTTACCTCACCTAGAATAATGTTGTTTTTGACACTCCAGGCGCTAACCATTTGTATCGCACGTACTCCTTTAGACGCACATTTGCTTGCACATAAGGTTTTCCCATCGATGGGTACTTGATCTTCTGCTTCATGATTCGGTCTTGATGATAAGACAACATCTCGCATTAATGTACCCCAGCACGCAGGAGAAATGATCATAAAGATGCGACGAATTGTGCTGTAACTTGGAATACCTCGACTGAAGTCAACATGCTTTTCTAGCCAATCTTTGTGTGTTTCTGACCATAGAACAATATCTTCCCAGCCCTCAGCTCCACAAAATATAGCGCAAATTGACATAAATAAAATCGTTGGTAGGGGATGAGACACTTTTTTAGGATCTCGAGGATCATTAAATTGCTTCAATAACTCAATCACTTCTAACATATTAAAATAGTTTCTTGCCAAAAAAGGTAGGCTATTTTAATCTATTTTAATTGAAATTAAAGTATCCTTTCGATATCGCCGGGGAGATGATCTTTTAGCTTGTTCCTGGTAGCGGCTCCTCGGCAACCATAATCATTTCTGCCAATGATGGCATTTCATATTTTTTACTCACCCTGTCAAAAATGTACCGGTATATATTAACTCCCATTTTCCTCGCTGTTTGCACAATGGTGGCAAAGGTGTCTTTTGATTTTGTTCCGTTTTCGCAGATGGTTTGCAAATTAATATCCCGTATTCTGGCTTGAACCCGGGCGCCCAATTCAGAACCGTTATTATGCAGCGGTAAAAACGGATGTACCAGAACAAGCAGCAAAGGTTTTTTCTTTTTGCGTGTCATATCAATACGTATATCCAAAGCATCATAACCCGTTGTGGTTGCAAACAGGCTATCAAATTGTTTGGATAATTTCTGCGCCATAGCTTCTGATGGGCTTTGTTTATATGTCAATAACGCATCATAGTAATCCCAAAACTGCTCAAGAAAAACATTCAGGATTCTTCGATTTAACTCAGAAAGCGGGTTTAATTTTTTATAATGACGCCCCTCATGAATCCAGCACAGAGCATGATGCAGCGCGAGCCTGTTAAACTGAGGCGCATCATCACTCATTAAATACTGGATGAAGTACTCTGATTTCTGATAATAAGCCAGCGCTGCTGATTCAAGTATAATCCGCCGGTTCGTGCCATGTTTTTTGGGGTTTGGAAAAAGCTTTTGCAAAATGGCGTCGATGTCCTTGCGTGTTAATGCTTCTGTTTGGAACATGGCCTTTATTTGATCCCACCACTTCTTTGCGAGGCCAAATTCAAGCATGAGATCATATGCCTCTTCATTGAATGCGTATTTAAGTTCACCCCTGCACAGTATGCCCAGCAGCGTCAGGCGATCTTTATTTTTGCGCGTGAAATACGCTGTGAAGAATGGATTACAGAAGACGTGGGTGTAATAATTTTTCCCATTGACACGACAACCGGTATCATCAACCTGTTGGTAGTCACCAGCTTTCATGCCCGCGTTGAAAATATCTTCTTTTTCCTGATGGAAATTTTCATGATCGTCAACAAGGATGCGAGAAATGGTTGAGCGCGAAATATAAGTGTCAAAGGTTTGTAAAAATCGCTCTATTGCTGGAATGGTCATCCCTGAATCTCGATAAAACATAATGACCAATGATTTCAAACCAGGCCCAAACTCACTGCCCTTATACGCCGCAGGCACCTGCGCAATAAATGTCTTATTCAAGGTTGCGGAATAATACACCGGCAATTTAAACTCAACATTGTCCGTGATGACTTTTAAATCTTGTATGATCCGGAACTCATACCCTTTGAATTCAGCATCGTCTGGTAGCGTGGTCTTATCAAATTCAACGGTAACCCGCCTGTCAATGCGAACGGTTTGTGTTTTTTTATTTTTGGGCTTTCTCTCTTTTTTGGCGCCGCGCTTGTTACGATCTTTCTCAGATGAGTGATCGGGATTAGTCGAATCATCATCGTCGTCGTCTTTTTTCTGCTCACGAATATTCGGCTTGCCTTGCTCGCCTTTGAGGCGATTGATTTCGTCTTTTAATTCCTGAACGGTTTCTTTAAGACGTGCATTTTCTTCAGCCAGCATCTCGACCAGATTAATCAAAACCTTGATAAGGGCCACTGCTTTTTTATCAGTGATGCTGTCAATATCCCCAGTTAGCTCATCGAGCACTTTTTTGATGTCTTTGCGGTTCATATGGTATCAATGTATTGTTGTTATCTGATAGGGTAATCATAACAGGACTTTTTTGGGGCCTATTTTTCGCGTTTAAAGCCTGTTTATAGATAGAATGAAATTTAAGACCCGGAGGGGTATATCAAGAACGCCATAATGCCAGGAAATGGATATGACGTGGCTGTGGACTCGCAAATCACGTAACAGTGGAACGGGTTGTAAAAACCTGAATTCTCGAAAAAAAGATGTCAAGTAATATTTTCAAAAAATGCAATTAATTTTTGGGGAAGGCAGTTATACCGTTTGATGATGCACAGAATTTGGATCAACAGCCGAGTGTTGCTTGGTGTTTACCCGGCGATATCGAAAGGATACGTTTTAACAATTTTAAAGACCAGGAGAAAGTTAAATTATTAACAGTTTTTAATGAATTTTTGGTGACGAAACCCTATTGGACTGATCTTTTATTGAGCATTTAAAAATGAGGGGATTCTTGAGGCCCTACTCTCGCTGGGAAACAGTGTCAATTTGCTTCACTGAAAGTGTCGCGAGCCTAACCGCGGGCTATACCGCTGCGGTATGGG
>CANNJI010000145.1 GCA_947504875.1 Legionellaceae bacterium | reverse complement strand
TTTTCATACAAATTCGTCCATTTTACTAACCGAAAAACGATATATTGAACTAAGATTTAATGAACCGCTTTATATTACCAAAAAACGGCGTACAATGCGACCTTCGTTGACTGAAAATTCAGTCCATCCAAACCTCCGTATTTCTGAACTCTTGTGGCGTGGGTTGTTCAAGATTTAACTGCTGATGACATCCGTGTGTTAAACGATATTATTTTCGATAAACATCTTTTCTATGACCCACATGTATAACAAGTACTACAAATTGCTCATCTTCGATTTTTGCTAGGAGACGGTAATCACCGACACGATATCGCCAAATACCGTTTAGATCTCCCGATAGCGGCTTTCCAAATGCCCGCGGATTATCCGAAGGAATAATTTTTTCTTTAATATATTTTAAAATTTGCTTCTGGGCTATGTGGCCGAGCTTTTTTAAATCTTTCTCAACGCCAGCGTCGAACTCAATCTTCCAAGTCAAGTCGACGCTCCATTTCTTCCAAAGATATTCGTGGATTGTTTTCTTCAAGTCGAGCAATGGCAATTAAGCGATCTTCGTGATCATCTAAAAAGGATGATAGTGCCTGTTTAACATAAAAACTCTTAGAACGATGAGTTTGTTCAGATAGATCAGTGAGCCTTTGTTCAAGATTTTCTGGTAATCGTACAGCTAACATGTTCATATCTCCTCACTTAGCTTTATATAAGTATAACATGTTATACAAGTATTTCAATTGATTCATTCTGTTTAAAGTTAAAGGGGCTGAGTGCTATCAATGATTGATGTTAAGAAAATCATTAATAACCTCAATAGAAAACGGGCTTGGGGAGCAATGGAACAGCCAACCCACTTAAGCCCCCACCTATAATATTTTTGCCTGTTTTGTTACTTTAATATAATGAGCGTAAGTTGCCTCTCCGGGTAATGAACGGATAAATTTCCATGCTTCTTTAGAACCAGAGCCAGCATTTGCCTCTTTCCAGTCTTTCATGAATTGATTAAATTGAAATTGTTTTGGAATGGCTCGACTATAATTTGGATCCTGTTTAAGTTGTTCGTTTTTCTCCCACTCATTGATAATATCACCATATGTTAGTATTTCTCCGGCTTGCAATTTTGTTTTTATCCATGTCAATACATCTGCTTTAAAGCGAAAGCTTTGACCAATTTCTTGCTGAAAAAAAGAACGAGTCACGGGATCACTTTTATAATTTACTACAATAGTACCCCTAGTTAATGGTTCTTTTTCACTATCCCATTTTCCTTTCGTTACTTTTTTTTGAGTAGGAGTGTCTTTTTTCCCTGATGTTAAAAATTCTTCTATGCGCTTTGCTAGGTCGAGCTTGGCTCCTTGCGTTGACATGAAGTTTTTTCGACAAAAAGCAATTAATTCAATTTTTTCCCAATAAAATTGCTTAAAATGTAATGGGGTAATATTATTATCTAAAATGGGGCGCTCTATAACCATAACGCTCGTATCCTTAAAAATTTATAGTCGATAAATAGTGGCTTTGTGAACATTAAACGTTTTTGCAACCTCACTAACAGATTTATCTTCTTGCAACAAACGCTTGGCTAATGATTTTTGCTCATCATTCATTTTCTCAGGTCGCCCAAAGCGAACACCACGTTTCTTTGCTGCTATGCGACCAGCACCAGTGCGCTCACGAATTAAATCCCGTTCAAACTCAGCAATACCTGCAAAAACGGTCATGACCATTTTGCCCGAAGGAGAGCTAGTATCTGCCCAAGGTTCGGAAAGAGAGGAAAAGGATGCTTCCGCTAATTTTATTCGATCGGCCAATTCCAATAAATTTTGGGTAGAACGAGCAAGTCGGTCTAATTTCCATACAACGACAATATCGTCAGGGCGAAGTTGATCCAGTAATCGTTGTAACTCTGGTCGGTCAATTTTTGCTCCAGAAATCTTTTCCTGAAAAATACGGCCGCATCCCGCTTCTTTAAGAGCAGCTAACTGCAAGTCCAAGTTTTGATCAGTGGTTGAAACTCGAGCATAACCAATTTTCATGTTTCAATCCCTTGTTATTTGTGTTGCAAATTATACCGCAAAAGAATAGACTTTTGCACCTAATATTTGCAACGAATTTCACCCAATGAATCCGCGGCATCATTTTTTGCCGCAGAACTTAGAAGTTTTGCGACACGACCCTCTTTATAGAAAAAGTAAAAAATACTTGACTATAGCCTTGAAGATATATAGTATTTGAGCTATATTTAAAAGGAGTGGTCATGTGGACAATAGAAACGACTAACACCTTTGATGAATGGTTTGACATTTTGGATGATATCGACAGAACTAATGTATTGGCCTCAATGATAGTGCTTCAGGAAAGGGGGCCTATGTTATCAAGACCATATGCGGACACAGTCAAAGGTTCATGTCACAGTAATATGAAGGAACTGCGTGTCCAAAGCAAAGGTGACCCAATTAGGGCTTTTTTTGCATTCGATCCTAAACGTAAAGGGGTTTTGTTATGTGCCGGTAATAAAACTGGAAACGACAAACGGTTTTATGATGAGATGATCCCGATTGCTGACCGTGAGTTTACGGCGCATCTGGCAAGACTGAATCAGGAGTAACGATTATGTCAAGAACGCTTGAACAAATTTTAGCAGTAGAAAAACCTGAAGTTGTTACTAAAGCACGGGAGAAGGCAGAAGAAATGCTTCTTAATATTCATTTGTCTGAACTGCGCGAACTTGTACAAAAAACTCAGGTGGACGTTGCCCAGATCCTTGATATTAAGCAACCAACAGTAGCCGGAATGGAAAAGCCTGGTCGTGATTTGAAGTTATCTTCTCTCAAGCGCTATATAGAGGCGATAGGGGGAAGACTTCGTCTTGATATTGAACTTCCTGATGGAACGCACTATGGGTTTTCTGTATGAGAATCAAGTCGTTGCTAGTTGGGGTTGTAGCCCAGAAGGGTTATTTGAGGAAGCCTATCAAGCCGCTGTTGTTACGATTGATAAGAAATTAAAAAAATGACCTAATTTACCGCCAACACTGCATGGAAACAACATGATACATTTTAATATTGTCCCTATTACCGAAGCACATATCGACGGATTCTGGTCTGCTGTTGATAGCGTTTCTAGAGAGCGTAAATATTTAGCGTTTCTAGAAGGACCACCGATAAATACGACTAGAGATTTTGTTTTGACTAACATTCATGGCAACTGGCCACATGTTGTTGCATTAAGTGACGGTAAGGTGATTGGGTGGTGTGACGTTACCGCGCTTGATCGCCCTGTTTTTGCACATGTCGGTTCACTTGGTATGGGAGTATTGGCGCCTTATAGAGGGCAGGGTGTTGGCACAGCACTGATTAGTGCAGCGCTCCAAAAAGCTAGATCGAAAGGATTAACTCGCATTGAGTTGACCGTACGAGAAAAGAATATAGCAGCTATTGCTCTGTATAAAAAATTTGGTTTTGTTATAGAAGGAGTCCATAAAAATGGTGTTTGCATTGATGGTGAATATGAAAACCATATTTTCATGGCACTACTTTTTGATAATTAATACAAAGTAAAAATAGATCGTTGAATTATCTCTTCATTCGGTTCATTTGCATTAGAAGTGTTACATAAAAGAATCAAAAATAACGAAATCATTTAAAATCGATTTTAAGGCCTATATATGGGTTGATTTAGGTTATGCATGACTTTATATAGGAACGCACCAAATCGTTTAATGTAAGCGAACTGTGAAGGTCGATTTTTCTTGTGATTTTATAAAAATGATCTTTTTAAATCGAAGTGACCACTATTTTATTTGTTGATAAGTCCAATAGCTTCTACTATTGGTGTCATTTACAGGCTGACGCTTTAATGATAAATTAACGTTTATTGCTATTTAAAATGAAATTTACGCACAATCCGTGCGGGATTTACCTTGGTATTTTAGAGCATGACTATAACAAGTATTTCTACACCTAAACCACTAATAGATACCTGCCAACATCTTAAAGAACAAGATTGGAAAAAATTTATACCACCATCTTTTGCGCCGCACGACTTAATTTTTTGTTTGGATTTTTTAAAACAATATGATAACAACAATGCGACATTTGAATCGTATCGCCGAGAAGTTGAACGTTTAATTCAATGGGCTTGGTTGGTTGAGAAAAAATCGCTGCTTGATTTAAAACGACAAGACATAGAAAACTATATTCAATTTTGTCTTGATCCGCCAAAAGCTTGGATCGGATTTAAAAAAGTATCCCGTTTTATCACGAGTAATGCTGAACGTATCCCTAACCCTGAATGGCGACCTTTTGTTGTTACGGTGAGTAAGGCCTCTCATAAAAATGGGGTCAAACCAGAGAAACAAGACTACCAACTATCACAAAAAGCAATCCGTGAAATTTTTACGGTATTAAGTAGCTTTTATAATTACTTGGCGTTGGAAGAAAAAGTATCGATCAATCCAATTGCGCTCATCAAACAAAAAAGCAAGTATATTCAAAAACACCAGCATCAAGAGCAGGTCATGCGCTTGAGTGAAAAACAATGGCAAACTTGTCTTGATACAGTAAAAGAAATGGCAAACAATACACCTGAAAAACACGAACGCACCTTATTTATAATTTCAGCGTTGTATTTATTATATCTGCGCATATCCGAATTATGTGCAAGTGACCGTTGGACGCCCACAATGGGGCATTTTTATAAAGATAGTCAAGATTGCTGGTGGTTTAAAACCGTAGGCAAAGGTAACAAAATGCGTGATATTGCAGTGCCTGATGACATGCTGACCGCACTCAAACGATATCGCATAAGTCAGCAGTTATCCCCCCTTCCCTCAATCAATGATCAAACGCCACTCTTGCCCAAAGAAAAAGGCAAAGGCGGGATGAGCAGCTCAAGACACATTCGTCGTTTAGTGCAAGATTGTTTTGATAAAACGATAGACGTTCTAAGAGCGACAGGATTTTCAACAGAAGCTGACAGCTTTGAATCAGCAACCGTGCATTGGTTGCGTCACACAGGTATTTCAGATGATATCAATATGCGTGGTCGACCGGTGGCACATGTGCGTGATGATGCGGGGCATAGCTCGAGTGCTATTACCGACCGGTATAATGATATTGATCTGATTGAACGGCATCAATCGGCCAAACATAAAAAAATAACCAGCCTGGAACAGCATTGATTAAGACTTTTTCATAAAAACCAGCGCCGTCGTAACCAAAATGCGGGATGGTTCAAAAGCAGTGAACAGTCATGCAATTTTTAATAGTAATTTTTGAGAGCAGTCATCGACCAACAAGTTGATCTATGATACATAGTTTATCGACTAAAACAAAAATGGATCATGATGATAACTGCTC
>CANNJI010000144.1 GCA_947504875.1 Legionellaceae bacterium | reverse complement strand
GTAATTTTCATATCAGATAATGCACTGTTTTAATGTTACATTTAGGTGAGTGTTAATTTCTTTAGTGCGGTATCAGAGTTTATTTCAATAAAACGAACATCCGGGTAATTTTGTTTTAATAAATTCAAAATAGGATCTACCCGATTTTCAAATCCCCACATATATTTTAAAAGAGACCAACTTACTTTTTCTCTACAATTATCAGCTCTATCATCGATAGAGACTTCTTTATAAATAAGTCTCTTAAAAACACGCCAATAACAAAGAGTTCTGGGAAAATTCAAATAAAGGCATACATCAGCACATTTATATCTCATTTCAAATGATTTGGTTGAATTGCCATCAATAATCCACTGCTCTTGATCCACTAACCCCTGTTGAATAGCAATAAATTCTTCATAATTGCGCTCCTCCCAGTAATCCTGAAAAAAAAATTTATCCAGGTGATATAAGGGAAAACCAGTTTTTTGATGCAATTCATAAGCAAACGTTGATTTACCGCTACCTGAACGACCCATGATCATAATTCGTTTAATCATGACTGTTTACCACTGAAATATCGCGAGTTCGAATCTCTCTTTTTTTAATATAAGTGTTAAGACCGATGTGGTTTGTGTACCCTAAAAAAATCGCTATCTTTCTAACTGATAAACCCAAAGTCAATAATTCTTTAATTTTAACAACGTCCTGATCAAATTTACTTTTTTGAATAGTTCCTTTAGGTTTACCCAACTGAATCCCCTGTGCTCTTTTATTAGACAACGCCTCCTTGGTTCTTAGGCTGATAAGATCTCGCTCAAGTTCGGCAAAGAGTGAAAACAGGGTAATCATTACTTTTGATGTCATGTCGTGTTGCTTCATATCCAAGTTTTGCTTAATGGCAATCACGCGCACCTGTTTTTTTATTAATTCATTAACCAGCCCGATAACTTCTGCAGTGCTTCGACCCAATCGACTTAGTTCTGTAACAATAAGCGTATCAGCATCATTCAACACCGAGAGCATTTCATCGATGCGACGTTCTTTACTGGTTTTTCTACTTGAGATGGTCATCTGGATAAAATCATCCACTTCCAATTTATTTTTTTTCGCAAATTCAAAAATCTCAAGCTTTTGATTGTTTAAATCTTGCTTGTCAGTTGAGGTACGAATATAAGCAATAGTTTTGGCCATAAATTACTCAAAAAATAGTCCGTTAACGTTTAACATTAAATAGCATAGTGAATTATACAGTTAAATATAAAGATATAAAGTGTAAGACCACAACAAACCTGATGTACAATAACGTCCGTTTTGTGCCCTACAAAAGGTAGCCTGTGGCTCGACTAAAAATACTCTCAAGTGATGATTTTAATAAATTATATAAATTACCTTCTCTTGGCGACAATGACAGACCTTTTGTGTTGGAACTGGATGAGGAGGATAAAGCATACCTTGGCTCTTTCAACGATGTCCCCAAAAAGATTGACTACATTCTGCAAGTTAGTTTTTTTAGAATCACGCAATTTTTTTATAAGTTTACGTTCCAAGGAATTAGGCAGGACACCTGGTATGTTATCAAAACATTTTTTCCAACAGAGAAATTTCCAAAAAAGCAGGTCAGCAAGCGATACCAATATGATAATCGCAATGCCATTTTAAAAAAATATAACATGTCGATTTATTCGAGTCAGAACAAAGCTAAAGCGGCTCGTTATGCCAAGGAATTGACAAAGCAACACGCTACGCCCAAATACGTATTTGATTCGCTATTGGAATATTTCCATCAACACAAAATTGTTAGACCATCGTACACAACATTGCAAGAGATGGTCTCGGATGCGCTAAATGATGAAAAAACCAGATTAAGCAACAAAATATACACTTTAATGGACAAGCCACTCAGGGAGTCATTAGCCAATTTCCTAGAAAAGGATGAACTGTTTTATCAATTGACGACCGTAAAAAAAGATCAAAAAGATTTCTCTACTGGCGAAATTAATGCCTCGGTCAAAAAGCATCAGTTTCTATCAACACTATACCAGCGATCCATTGAAATAATCAAAGAGCTGGATATTTCAGAACAAAATATAATGCACTATGCTGATCTGGCTGTGTACCACACCGTTTACGGTCTACGCGCTATGAAACAAAAGAATTTATCCAGACTATATCTTATGTGCTATGCACATTATCGTTATTTGAAAATCAGTGATCACCTCATTAATAGTTATGCTCACAAAGTGAATTACTTCAAAGGCGAAGCTGAAACTTACCAGGCAAAAGCCATTTGTGATGTTAAGGACGAAGACAAAGATCATCGAAATGCTGCCGCCGCTATTTTATCGTTGGTAAACAATAAAAAGGTGGCTGATAACGAAATACGGAAAAAATCCTATGAAATTGTTCCGCAGGAAAAATTCCAACAGTTCATCCAAAAAATTAAAAAGCCGAACTTTACGCCGGAGTTTTATCGGTGGCAATACTACGGCGAGAATGCGTCAACAATCAAGCTGAATACTCGCGCAGCATTCAAAGTATTGGATTTCCAAAGCAAGAATAAGGCGTTACAGACTGCAATCACCTTTATGAAAGAGCACTATGCCAGTAATAAATCATTTGGAACTTATCAATTCAAGGATGTTCCAATCGAGTTTATACCCAAGGCGCTACGGCGCCATGTGATTAAAAAAACCAAGAACGAGAAGAACAACAAAAAAATTAAAATCATTAATGCTGATCGGTATGAGTTCATGCTTTACCTTCACATCGAAGATGGTATAAAAACCGGCTCAGTTACGATTTATAATAGTCTGTCTTATCGATCGCTAAACGATGAACTGCATCCCAAGCAAGACTGGGATAAAAACAAAAATTCAATCATTAAGCGCTTGGAAAACAAGCTGCTTGCAACAGATATAAATGACTTACTTAAAGATCTTGCTAGCCTATTAACCCCGCGCTACAAAGAAGTAAATGGTAAAATCACCTCAGGAGAAAATAACAAAATAAAACTTAAGCAGAACAAAAAAGGCGAAGTCGTTCGCTGGCATTTGCCTTACAAAAAATCAGACGACGGTGTCAATAATCCTTTTTATGAGAATATCCCCCTGACCAGTGTTGGTGAAGTTCTGCAATTTGCTAATACGCATACTGGATTGATGAAAAAATTCACTCATATACTGCCGATGAACAGTAAAAATCAGGCAGATGAAGCAGTCATTTCGGCCTGCCTTGTGGCGAAGGCAACCGGCATTGATATTAATAAAATGAAAGATATCAGCGATGTTAAAGAGCATGACCTAAAGTCAACTTATGCTGATTTTATTCGACACATGACTTTAACACAAGCAAGTGACGTGGTGATGAATCACATGAAGAAACTGCCCATATTTGAAAAATATACTCTCGCTGACTATGGGATTCATGCCAGCATTGATGGTCAGAAATTGGAAACAAAATTCAATTCAATTATGGCAAGATTTTCAACAAAATATTTCGGATTTGGTCAGGGCGTATCAGCTTACACATTATGTGCGAACTGGTTGCCTCTGTGCACAAAAATCATTGGTGCAAACGAACATGAAAGCCATTACCTGTTTGATATGCTAAACAGCAACACGAGTGATATTGAAATAGCTGCTATATCTGGGGACATGCATAGCATAAATCGAGTGAATTTCATCATATTGCATCTTTTTGGTTATCGCTTCATGCCACGATTTACTCAGTTAGATAAAAAAGCACAAGCGAACCTTGTCTGCTTTGATGACCCGAAACTTTATGACAAATTCTTGATAAAGCCGAGTAAACAGGTAAATGTAAAGTTGATTATTAAAGAGTGGGATAATATTTTAAGAATCATGGCAACGCTGGGACTTAAAAAGAGCAGCCAAAGCGCTATTGTAAAAAAATTATCGTCCTACCAATCGAATGATACACTGCGGGCGTTGATTGAGCTTGATAAAATCATTATGAGCTTGTACATGCTTGACTATATTGATGACGAGGGGATGCGCAAGACAGTTCATCGCTCCTTGAACCGTGGTGAATCGTACCACCAGCTAAGATCGGCCATTGCCAAGATAAGTAGTAGAAAATTAGCTGGTAAAACAGAGATTGAACTCACCATCAACAATGAATGCGCACGCTTACTGGCCAACTGCATGATTTTCTACAATGCCTCGCTGTTATCGGGGCTCTACGAACACTATAAACTGAATAAAATGGAGGATGAGTGGTTGAAAGTTATTCGACTATCGCCGGTTGCATGGCAGCACATTAACCTGATCGGAATATATGAATTTTACAGCAAGAAGGAATGCCTTAATTTACATGATGTTATAGAAAAATTAGTGACCAACAAAAAAATCGATTTATTGGCTGCAGCCTAGACTGGCAAAGGGCTGCAGGGGTGTGCTGGGAAATTTCGTACCTTCCTGAAAAGAACCCCCAATACAAACATTTCTATGCCGTAAATACAAGTACAGAGTGGTCTTTGAAATACCCAATTGCTCAGCAATCTTTTTCACGGGGATGCTCCCATTTTTATATAGTGCTTCTGCGATTGCTGCTTTTTCTATTGCAGCCTGGGACATTCCTTTAGGACGCCCTCCCTTTCTTCCACGTGCACGCGCTGATTTTAATCCTGCTTGTGTTCGTTCACGAATTAATTCACGCTCAAACTCTGCCAACGTCGCGAAAATACCAAAAACCATCCGCCCTTGCGCGGTTGATGTATCAATCGGATCGTTCAAACTAATCAAGCCAACTTTTTTCTCAATCAGTTTATTGGTTAAATGGATGAGGTGGGCTAAATTCCGACCAAGCCTATCCAATTTCCAAATGACCAAAATATCGTCTTCCCGAATATTTCGCATAATCTCTTCAAGCACTGGTCTTGCCGTTTTTGCACCACTGGCAATTTCTTCATGAATTTGATCACAACCGACTTTTTTAAGCGCATCAACCTGCATGGACAAAGATTGCTCTTTGGTTGAAATACGTGCATATCCAATTTTCATACATTTTAGTCCATTTTACTAACCGAAAAACGATATTTTGTACCAAGATTTACTGAACCGCTTTATATTACCAAAAATCAGCGTACAATGCGATTTTTGTTGACTGAAAATTCAGTCCATCCAAACCCTCGTTTTTTTGAACCCACATGACCAACCTGAAACGTCTTTATTTATTGTCAGAAGCTGAAATTGACGAACTTTATGCTAGGCCGATTTTTAATCAAGAAGAGCGGGGTCTTTATTTCGACCTAAATAAAGCCGAATTGGATGCATTGGATCAGTTAACCACCACCAAGACACGTTTGTATTTTATTTTGCAGCTTGGATATTTTAAAGCAAAACATCAATTTTTTACGTTCAACCTTGACGAGGTTAACGATGATGTTACTTTTCTCCTGAATAATTTTTTACATGAGCCAAATCTTGAAATGGTAGGCCGCATTGCGCGCAACTCTATCAGCTTGCAAAAACAAATGATTCTCAAATTATTTGATTACAAGGAATGGT
>CANNJI010000143.1 GCA_947504875.1 Legionellaceae bacterium | reverse complement strand
TTGTGTTGAATTACCGCCGCTTATATGATTTGAAAAATACCATGATTGACTGGCAAATTTTCTGATATTAGGCATGTGCAACATACTATCTGCACGCAGCGCATCGACCATAATAACAATGATATTCATGGAGTTGCGTGGTATCGTGCGTAAGTATTCGGCCAGCCCCGTTATTGACAAGCCCCGTTTTTCAAGACTGTTTTAAAATTTCGAGTCAGTGGGTATAAAAAAATATCCTTCACCGGCACGCTTTGCACGCCACCCGGGCCCAGCTTCCCCCTTCCTTTTGTAAGACCTACATGAATCCAATTTGCAGCTCGATAACAGGTACCTGCAAATCGCCCTGACTCAACAAACGTTTCCATAAGAACAGGTTGAATCTTATAACGATTGAACCAATCAATAGGCAGTTGACGGGCTAGCATTGCAAGAATTTTTGATGCCAAGTTTTTTGACTGCACCCAGGGTAAAATCAAGAACCGTGCATTATTTACAATCAAAGGTAACCCACGGCGGCGTTGATCATGATCCCATCCAATAAAGGTATCGCGTGGTGCAACTTGCCAAGCAGAAGCACCAAATCCTAATAGAGCAAGCACCTGCCCATTCATGGTAACGAAATAACGCAATTGGGCACCCGGTAGCGGTGTGTAGCCCAGATAGTGATAGCGCTGAATATATTCATTCCATAGCCGAGAATTGTTAGATGAAACAAGACACAGCTGTAATTCACCCAACTGATGAACAGGATCTTGAATGAGAGATTGTGGTGCACTGGCAGCTGTTTCCGCAGGTTTTTTGGGACATCGATTTTGATTGGTTGTACGTGGTGCTGGTAATTTGATAAGACCATCCTCTTGCATACGCAGCATCGCTACACGGCAAGACATCTCCTTCAGACCGCCATCGGCTTTATACCATGAGAACATTCGACAAATATCCCGAGAAAGGTCGGAACGATGTTTTGATGGATTTCGCTCAATTAATTCGATAATTTGTGTTTGTTCTTGTACGCTAAAATCGCGTCCGCAGTAACGTTTCATGATGTATTGCTGTCCGGTGGTTTAGTTAGTTGGAGTAATCGTGCTTCACTCATTTTCCATGGTAGAAATTCGCTCAAATCTTCAGGTGCTACGCCTTTGTTCTTAGCGCAAGCCTCAAGGTAGAGGTTAATCCATGTTCGCGGATTGATACCCCACAGCAGCATGGTTTGAAAAATAGAAAATTGCATGGCCGCCAGCTTGGCAGACCATATGCTTCCCGAACCAGAGTAATTATTGCGACCAAGAACGGGATTTCGAATGGATTGCTCAGCTGAGTTGTTGTCCATTGCTACCTCTGGATGATCAAAAAAAACGATCAATCCTTTCCAATGGTTATTTAGGCTGACCAGCAGTTTACGTTGTATGGTAGCCAGTAGACCGGCTTTTTCCTTGGCTTTTTTAGCTACGTCATCCGCTTCAATTAAAGCTTCACTTCGTGATTTCATCTCATTCAATGCGATGCCCAGTGCATCATGTCTTTCTTTGAATAATGAGGATTGCCACGTTAGCGGCAGTTTGGGATCCCAACACTCCACTCGTTGATTGTTTAAATGGTACAGTTTACTGATTTCATCGACCCAATCCAAGCCCCAATTTTTTAAATCAGGGTAGCTGCGGGCAAGGTTCAAAAAATCGCGTCTAACATGCACCCAACAAAAAGCCAGAATAATCGCTAGGTTGAGCCTAGCCAATTTTTTATAAGCACTGTAGCGATCACAAATTACAATCACCAGTTTTAAAATCAGATCAGAAAAATGCTCGATTGGAACATCAGCGCTTCGCGTTGGATCCAATCGGTAAAACACCACAGAGACTGATCGCATGACCCAAAGATACCAACGATGTCCTGTTTTCCCCTCAACTTGCTCGTAAACTTCCCAACGAGTTTCATCATTATGAAATTTATTCTCTGTCATTTGTTGTTGATGAAAAGCCTTGTAGACTGGCTCAAATAGCGGCGTTATTTTTTGTAAACCGCCTGCAATAGTACCCGGCGATATATCTAGGCCAAGACTGCTAAAATCATTCAATGTACGGTTAACAGGCTGTGCATGAATAAATTTACTCAATAGGATTTCTGCCCATATGGAATTGCCATAAGGGCTTCCAGGTATCAATTTTGGTATGACAGGTGCTGTGATAATTTTTGGTCCTGGCACACACGTACAATTTTTCGCGCATTTTTGGCGTTTAATTCGGCGTATATGCGCTGCAACTTCAACTTCAATAATATCGGACTCTTCATACGAGGATAGTAACGAGTACTCTAGACGACACACCCCGCAAGCTGTCTCTATTAACGGGATAATTTCAAGCGTCACAGGGAGATTTTGGCGCTGGGTGCGACCGTGCCCTGGCGTACCTTTCTGTTGGCCTTTGATTCGTTTGGATTTGTTCCCTTTGTCGTTCGGATTAACCTCGGCTTTACTTCCGCCTTTTTCGCTATGTTTACCATACAGGCGTTGATTCAGATCACGGATGATTGCTTCTTTGTGCTTGAGCTGCTCTTTTAACTCGTCCTCTCGCACAATGGCTCTTGCATGCTGGGCTTTCCAATATGATACATCTGATTTTAATCCAACGTAGTCCGCGTAGGGTAATGTGATTCTCCTTGCAACAAAAGGCAACAGCTCACCTTCAATGGGAAGCGTATCAAATGGTGCTTGTTGTAATACGAGACTATTCATTCCAACGTTATATTACATTTTTTTGCGCGTGTCCCGACTTATTTTTATTATTTTAGATTTTAGTGAAAGGTCACGAAATTATTGGTGATTGTCAATAACGGGGCTGGCCGAATACTTACCAAATATTCGTGCTATCTCTACCTTGCCTTCATCGCATGCCTTTGTGAGCATGTTTTCAGTTGCCACTACTCCGTTGTTGATTAACGTGGTCATGACATCAATATTGCCTACATAGCATGCTGATGAGAGCATCTTTTCAGTTGGCACTACTCCGTTGTTGATTAACGTGGTCATGACATCAATATTGCCTACATAGCATACCAATTCCAGCATGTGTTCAGTTGGCACTACTCCGTTGTTGATTAAAATGGTCATGACATCAATATTGCCTACATAGCATACCAATTCCAGCATGTGTTCAGTTGGCACTACTCCGTTGTTGATTAAAATGGTCATGACATCAATATTGCCATTTATGCATGCCTTTGTGAGCATCTCCTCAGTTGGTTTGGCAGATGAATCCAACAAAAACTGCACAACGGAAATGTCACCAACCGAGCATGCCAGTAATAATGCTGTCCGCTCTTTTTTATCCACGACATCGATATTGTCAGGGCTAATTAAGAGTTTAATCATGTCTAAATTCCCATTGGATCCGGGGATAGCTTTGATTAAGGCTGTTTCACCGTGATTATCTATTTTCTCTATACTGGCTCCATTCTTGATTAATCGATCAACAATACTTAAATGACCATTAGCTGAGGCGCACATCAGTGCCGTTAGACCATTCTCGTTGGTGTGATCAATGTCTGCGTTTTTTTCGATTAATGTATTAATAATATCAGCATCAAAAGGCCTGTTTACACATACTCTCATTAATGGTGTAACATTTCGAGCATCTGCTTGATTAAAATCGAGACCAAACGCGAGATTTTGCTGGATCCATAAGTTATCATTTCGATCGATAGCGTATGCTAACTGGGTTGTTTTACAAGTATAAACAGTATTCAGCTTGGATGGGCTGTGCAATTCAAGCCATTCTGGCGATTCTTTCATGGTTAAACAGTCACGGAGAACGTTGTTTGCATGCTTATTGGTGGTATAAATGCTGGTTTCCATAACCAGACCTTCTTCTTCTCCATATCCTGAAAGCAAAGCATCGGCCAATAAACTGCCATCAGTATACTCCTTTCCTAATAAATGATTGGGATCGATCAATAACCAACGTTTGGTTTTAGCATCATAATTAAGATTAATCGCATGTTGAGCACTGTATAGAGTTAGTGCGAATGAGTTTTCGCCTAAATTCTTTTCCATGGTTGCAATATATTGTTTTAGCTCATCTTTATTGTAAGCGCCTGAATGACAGCTAATGAGTGCGGGATGGTTGTCTTTTGAATCTAAAGTAACCGGAAGAGTTATTTTTATGGTGCTGTGAGCGTCTTGAGAAATAATTTTATCCGGCTCTTCAAATAAATGTTTGTAATTGCCGGTTGATTGATACAAAGCTATCCCGTCAAAAAAGGCCAGCATGTTTACAATCGTTTTAGTTGTTTTTTTTGCATCATCTTTATTTCTGAGATTGGCAAAGTCATTTTCAAAGTCTTCAATTGGTGTTCTTTCAATGACAGATAGTCTATCATTAAACGATTGCATATCTTCAGCGAGAAAAGCCTGCATAGCCATGTGAGTCAAGCCGAAACAATGCCCGCCATCGTCAAGAGTGTACCCAGCTGCTTTCATGCGATCTATGTACCAGCTTTGATTTTTCATGGATCTGTCGGATAGCACTTTCAGTACTTTACTAATATTATCTATCAGCTCCTTTATAGTGTCATCAATTTTTTTTTGAAGTACGTCATCGGTTATTTTTCCAAATGAAATCATAAACTTAAGATTAGTGGTGAAGTAAATTAACAGCTCAGCTTCTTTGCTAGAATCGACAGAATTTTTACGACACGAAATAGTTTGTTCAATCAGCGAGAACAGCGCTTGTGGATTGCTAATTATTCCATCTGTATCACTCAATAATTTGAGTTCAGCACTTGACAGTTTCATATGCGCCATATCCATTTTTAATGAGTTTCATATACAGTATAGGCCATTGTTGACAAATCCGTTTCGCCTTCATATTTTAGTGCAATAATAAATCGTTTTTTTCCATCCGCCTTCACGACCAATCTGGCCGCTAACATAGTAACGACATTGGTTTTGCTTTCCTTAAACGACCCCAGGCTTCTCCGTGCAAATGCAGCCCAATTGAAACTTCCAGCTACAATCAGCCCCATTAAAACAGTGACAAGCCAGCTACCGCTATTTAGCCATTCGTGAGGCCATGAAGCCGGCAAAGACTAAAAGTGATGAAGAACCTGATTTGCCCTTTCAAACGACGAAATCAGACAAGGTGACTTATAAATTATTTGCTGTTGTCACTAATCGCGATATAGATGGTTCCGATCTGATTCAATGGCATCGCAAGCGTTGGGGTATAAAGTCGAGTTGTTCAATTTTTTACCGATCAAATTAGGACTTGCCATGGCCTACAAATCTCGTCCACAATCGTTTATAATGCAGCTTACTTCTTTTAGGCCATTAAATTATCGTGTTTGTCGCTTGCGGACTTAACCACAAAACTGCCCCTTTGAGCGTGCGTGAAAAAATCGCATTGCCGGTAGCGATGCAAGATACACTGCTGCATGGGCTGGTGGGCTTGCCTGCGGTTAATGAAGCTGCGATTTTATCGACGTGCAATCGCACAGAGATCTATTGTGATACCGATGAGCCTGACCGTATT
>CANNJI010000142.1 GCA_947504875.1 Legionellaceae bacterium | reverse complement strand
TATTGAACCCATTGTCCAAACCGGCCAATCTCAATGATAATCCATCTCGACCGCGGTAAGTTTGTTCCGTTTTATAAACGCCTAAACTACTGGACTTACTGTCGTATTTATTAGAAAATAAGGTCGATAACAAAGCGCCAGATTTAATCCCATGTGAAACATAGGTATGAAATAATAATTTTTTCTCGGCTAAATTAAATATCCACAATCGCTTTTCATTGGCAGGTAAAGAATAGTCAATGACGGTCAAAATGTTGTTGTGTTCAATATTGTAACGATTCGTGCATTTTAGTATGGCCAGCACTTTATTGATAACAGCTGCATTAAGAAAGGTTGCTTTTTGATAAAGCATCTCTTTTATCGCATGCAAGCTGATGGCTTGAGGAGCAGGGCAGTATGGGTATACGCCCACCTGTGACAATAGTTGTTGCAAATCTTCTGCGGCATGAAGAGATGGGAAAGCTGCAACCAAAGCAGTAATCAACAATAAGTTTTTTATCTTCATGGTTAACATCCTGCCAATAAATTTATACCAAGTAAATGCAGTATAGAACGCCGGCAAAGATTATGGTATAAGAACAGAAAAATTTAAATGAATATGTGATAGTATGTTTGCAGGATTATAGATGACCTTTAATATGGATGGCTTACGAATCACATTGAGCAAAATAATTACGAAGCTGCCTGTTGTCGCCTTTGATACGCTGTCAATTCCAGTCGCTTGGGCTATTGCTTTTTCGCTACGTTATAACACACAGCCCTTCCATCGAAGCCTGATGTGGTCAGACTCGCTGTCTGCCTTATCTATCCTGGCTGTAGTTCAAGTGGCTTGTTATTATTATTTTAAAGTCTATCGCGGGCTTTGGTGTTTTTCTTCCTTAAATGATGTTGCGCGTATTCTCCGAGCTGTGGCTTGTGCCACAGCAATGGTTATACCCTTGTTTTACTTTGCATCGCTGTTGCACCAAGTGCCTCGAGCTATTCTACCTTTATATTCTATGACCCTTGCAACGCTTTTATGCGGTGCTCGGTTATTTTTTAGAAGCTATTGGGACAAAAAAGGAGGTCACAGGGTAGATGACCATGCCAAACGTGTTTTAATTGTGGGTGCAGGACAAGCCGGCGAAGTATTAATAAGGGATTTAAAGCGTACCAACTCTTATTTGCCAATTGGATTGGTAGATGACAGCAAGAAAAATCGGGGCATGGAAGTGCATGGTGTGCCTGTCCTGGGAACCATTCCTAAACTAAAATATTTGGTCGAGAAGCATCAAATTGATTTAATTTTTATTGCCATTCCATCTGCAGGGTCTTTCCACATGCGCAGCATTGTTGATCATTGTGAGGCATGCAATATTCCGTTCCGCACCTTGCCCAGCTTGCAAGCGCTGGCTTCTGGACACGTGGAAGTCAACTCACTACGAAAAGTGCACATCGAGGATTTACTGGGTCGCGATCAAGTTCATTTAAGTTGGGATAAAATTGTCACTCATATTCATGATAAACGTGTGTTGGTCACTGGTGGTGGAGGTTCGATTGGCTCTGAGCTTTGCCGGCAAATTTTGGTTATAAAACCCGAGAAGCTATTTATTTTAGACAGCTGCGAATTTAATTTATACAGCATCGATCAAGAACTTCGGGCGCGGTTTCCTAATTTAATCATTCAGTTAGCATTGGTTAGTGTGACTGATGCTGTTGCAATTAATAATATTTTTGCAACATTCAAACCCAACGTAGTTTTCCATGCTGCTGCTTATAAACATGTGCCACTACTTGAAAATCAAATTCGAGTGGCCGTACAGAATAATGTACTAGGACCGCAAATTGTTGCACAGGCTAGCGCTGAAGTGGGTGCTGAAAAATTCATTTTGATTTCCACCGATAAAGCAGTTAATCCCACTAATATCATGGGTACGACTAAACGTGTGGCTGAGATTTACTGTCAAAACTTAAATTCTCGTGTTAGTACAAAATTTATTACAGTGAGGTTTGGTAATGTGTTGGGATCAACAGGCAGCGTCGTACCGTTGTTTCAAAAACAGCTTGAGGAGGGAGGGCCATTAACGGTAACTCATCCCGACATAGAGCGCTATTTCATGACAATTCCTGAAGCCTCACAATTGATATTACAAGCCATGGTGAACGGCAACGGTGGCGAGATATTTGTATTGGATATGGGTGAACCCATTAAAATAAGCTATCTAGCTGAGCAAATGATTCGTTTGGCTGGAAAAAAACCTGGCCAAGACATAAAAATTCAGTATACAGGTTTGCGCCCAGGTGAGAAATTATTTGAAGAGCTGTTTCATGCGTCAGAGCAATTAGAACAAACCGATCATGTAAAGCTGCTTAAATCGTCCTATCGTCAAATGGACTGGGCTGAATTAACGCAAACCATTCGCATGATTAATACGGCATGCACTGAGCATCAAAATGATGAGTTACTGGTGTTGTTAAAAAGTTTGGTGCCAGAGTTTCGCTGTAATGTGATGATGGAATTTTAGTCCGTTATAAGGCGATACTCTATGTTGATCACGGTTATTGCTGAAAAAAATTTCTCAGACCTCAGACAAAAAATTCAATCTATCATGCAACTTACAGATGCAATCGAGCTTCGCCTTGATTATTTAGAACATATGGATATTTCTGGAGTTCAGCAGTTAAGACACGATTTTCCTATTCCCATGATTTTTACACTGCGAAAAAAATCTCAAGGCGGTATATTTTCTCTGACTGAGGATCAACGACTTGCGATGATTGAACAACTGGCGCAGATTGAACCTGAGTTTATCGATTTAGAATATGATGTACCTGTGGAGTTTGTCACGAAACTAAAAATCCAACATCCAGAAATACAACTTATACGCTCCTACCATGATTTTGATAAGACACCCGATAACTTAGCCGAGATATTAACATCCTTATACCACGAAGCATGTTCATTTTATAAAATAGTAACGTACGCGCAATCGACTTTAGATTGTTTAAGAGCAATGATTTTTGCTCACAACCTACCTTCGGATATTCAAGCAACCATTTTTTGCATGGGAGAGTTAGGCATTCCAACTCGAATTCTTGGACCCATAGTAGGTAACGATTTGCACTATACCTGTATAGACGATGAGATTGCACCTGGCCAACTGAGTTTATCAAACATGTTGGAACTATATCGATTTCGTTCAATTGATCCAAATACAAAAATTTACGCCTTACTAGGTGACCCAGTGGATAAAAGTGCGGGTCATATCATACATAACCGGGTGTTTGAAGTTATGGATAAAAATGCGGTTTACGTCAAATTAAAGTTAAAGCCTTTAGAACTCAACGATTTTTTTAAGCTCATCAAAACATTGCCGTTTCATGGTTTTAGCGTCACCATGCCATTGAAGCAGCACGTTATGCCATTTCTCGAACAAATTGATAGCATGGCCCATATGATCAATAGTGTGAATACCATTGTAATTAATCAGGGCAATTTAATTGGCTACAATACAGACGGCATAGGCGCACTCGATGCAATAGAAAATAAAATGCCGGTGGCCAATAAAAGATTGGTCATTATTGGTGCGGGTGCGACAGGGCGTGCCATTGGCCATGAAGCGATCAAACGACATGCCCAAGTTATTTTTATAAATCGCACCCCACAAAAAGCCCATGACCTTGCCGCAGAAATGAATTGCTCAGGTTATGGATTTGATGAAATAACGCACATCAAATTAATCTACGATGTACTTATAAATACAACACCGTTAGGCATGTCTGGACAGATCAATATGCTTCCTGTTCCTGAAGACTTTTTACTTCCAAATCGTATTGTGATGGATACGGTTTATCATCCAACGAACACACCACTACTAAAAAAAGCCCAAAGTCGCAACTGCACGCTTGTGTATGGTTATGAGATGTTTCTGATTCAGGCCGTAGAGCAATTGAAATTATGGTTTGGTTTGACTTCGTAACGTAACCACATTTGCCTCAACGCCAAACTAAATTGGGCCTTGGTGGAACTCATAAGTCATTGTGGGACGATTTAACATCAGCATACATAGGTTCGCCCAAAATCCCTGGCAGATTACAAATACAGTTAGCAAAATAAACTGCAATGGGTATAATGTCTCAAGTTCTTTATGACGCTAGCTTTTGGATATTTTTATGAAAAAAATTAATGTGTTATTAGTGATTGGGATTTTATTATCGCTTACCGCTTGTAAACACTGGTGGGGTGGCAGTGATGAGGATGATAATCCGTTTCAAGGAGTGAGTGCGAAACAGTTATATGCTGATGCACAAAAAGAAATGTCAAAAGAACAGTACACCGCGGCTATTAAACGTCTTGAGGCGTTGGATACAATGTATCCATTTAATGACTATGCCGAACAAGCTCAGATTGATTTAATCTATGCTTACTATAAAAAAGAGGATTACCCCTCAACTGCAGCGACTGCTGAGCGGTTTATTCATCTTTATCCTCGAGCTAAACGCGTAGACTACGCATATTACATGAAAGCCCTAGCGAATTTTGATCAAACGCGAGGTGCATTAGCGAATATGTTCCCGATGGATGATTCATGGCGTGATCCTGGTACGCAATCTCAATCCTATTCTGATTTTGCCACCTTAGTGCAAAAATTTCCTGATAGCCGTTATAAAGCGAACTCATTGCAACGCATGATCTATTTACGGAACATGTTCGCACAACGCGAATTGAATACGTCGATATATTATTATGAACATAAAATGTATGTTGCAGCGGTAGAACGAGCCGGATATTTAATCAAGACTTACCCCCAAGCGCCCAGCGCTCAAGGTGCGTTAGCGGTACTGTATCATGCCAATATGGCTATGGGTTTGGATAAAGCGACTGAAGACGCGCTGCTTGTTTACCGTGCTACCTATCATGCAGATCCGGAAAAACCAGCCGAATAAGTAGGTTGGGCTAAGGCCCAACCTACTACCTTTAAAACGGACATGTCTCTTCAACAGCCTGAGCGACCGGTGCACTCGTTGCAACGGGTGCGGGTGTTGTTTCAGTAATCCCTTTCAACAAATCCTCCATCAATGAACGAAACTCACCAGACAACAACGTAAGTGCTGCATCTTGTTGTTCGTATTCTTCTTCAAGCTCACGAATTTCGCTGAAATCATCCACTAGGTAATCCATGCATTTCAGGCGCTTGAATGTAAGTTCATGAGTTAGCGTGAATTGAATGCGCTCATTCCAGATGATGGAAATTTCTGCAGGAGCCAAACCTTGGGATAATAACGTCAGGATTTCCTCAGCAGGTAATTCATAGCCTTTGCAATTAAACCGTTTTTTATCATCGTCAGGTGAAAATAACAGGCAATCTGATGCCAGTTGTAAATTAGCGGGCATGGATGAAGGATTAGTAATCCATTCTGCAAATAAAACTGATAGATTGCCCATGTGTTGCAAAGGTTCAATACTGATGCCCGGTACGGTTTTACGCAGCAAGGAGGTTAACTGTGAGGCTTGATTGGCGCTTGAGGCATTGATGATTAACCGTTTGCTAACTGTATCCAGCAGAGCAAGGGTACGCTTCTGCAGGCAAAATGATTTAGGTAGCAGCTCAAATTCCAAATCTTCTGCCATTTGGCCTTTTTCAGCACGTTTGATTGCATAACCGCGCTGCGCTTCGAGAGCCTGAACCCGTTCATTAAGGATCTTTTTAATCACGCCGCGTGGTAAAAGACGTTCTTCTTTACCCATGCAAATCAATGCCGAACCGGCTGCT
>CANNJI010000141.1 GCA_947504875.1 Legionellaceae bacterium | reverse complement strand
GGGCCGAGGTGTTTATGAAAGCGGGCCGTTACAACTACGTAACGCGATTGCAGCGTGACAATCAGCTCAAACAATATCAATTTCTATCGGGAATGTATCTATTGCCCCTTGATGGAACTGAGTACTTCTCATCAAAAGATATTTCTTGTGAGTGTTGCCTGCACACTCCTTCTCGATCCGGGGTTATCACTTATTCTCATAAAGTTGTTCAGGCAGCCATTGTTCACCCTGGAATTAAGCAGGTGATACCCTTGATGCCAGAGCAGATATGCAACACAGATGGCACGGTAAAACAGGATTGTGAAATTAACGCTGCGAAACGATTAATGCTAAAAATCAAAAAATCGCACCCGAGAATGTCATTTATACGAACAGGTGACAGCCTGTATGCACACACGCCATTTATTCAAGAAACATTGGCGCAGGGAGATCATTTTTTATTTGCGATGCAACCAGGAGACCATAAGTCACTGACCAAAATCCTTAAAGAGGCTGTTTTTTCAGAGCACCGTGAAATTGATGCAAAAGGACGTAAACTCACTTATGAATGGATTGAACAGCAGCCATTAACCTCTGATGCTAATAGCTTATTGGTCAACGTAATTCGTTGTCGAATGACCACGACGAACAAAAAAACGCAAGAAACGACAACCACGTTTATTGGCACGTGGATTACAGATTTACCCATCAACCTAGATAATATAGCGCTTCTAGTGAGTGGTGCCAGAGCAAGATGGCGCATTGAGAATGAGTGCTTTAATACGTTGAAAAACCAGGGATATCAAATTGATCATAATTTCGGTCATGGTTCCAAAAATCTTTGTTTTAACTTTTACATTTTAACATTGTTGGCTTTTTTTACCCAACAAATCGCAGATCTTTGCGACGATGCCTATCAAACCGGGCGTAAACAGATGGTTACGATGAAATCGTTCTGGCAGGAAGTACAGGTATTATTTAACAGGTACCTCTATGAATCATGGTACAAACTACTGGAACACCTAACCTATAACACACACACATTTATTATGCCTGAGCCAACAGGATAAACGCCCATTTTTATTATATAAGGCTTTACAAACACCTTAATTATATTGCGTTTTCTGTCGTCCATAGCTTAATTGTGCGCATTATTTACCCTAAATAAAGCGTTTATTCCGGGGTAGTTTTAGTGCTAATTTAGTGAATATTTCCTAATTTCGAGAAATTTACTCAGGATTTAAAAAAACATTGATCACTTTCAGTTCATCATGTGTTCACCCATTTTTCCTGGGTGAAGCATCGTATAATAAATAAAAAACCAATCGCTCGCATTATGCGACATCCTTAAGTCGACCAACTCATTCCCTAGTTCCAAACAAAACAGGGTTAATCTTCCATATATATCTTCCATTAACAAGCCAGACTCCATCCACTCGGAATGCACGAGATCGAATACTGCAAAAGAATCCAATTGAAAGCGAGCTTCTCCGGTAACAGGGGCTTTCGATGGCTTCTGTAAACGCTTGGCGCTAGACTTGGTTACAGAAGAAGGATGGGATTCGGTACTATCTAAATAAATGGATTTTATTTCTTCCCACTGCGTTGATGTGATGGGCTTAGTCAACGTATAGTTCACGCCTGCATCCATGCATTGTTGTTTTATTTTATAAATCGAGTTTTATGGGGTTAGTGGGGTGTTTGTCCGTTAATCGATATTGGAGGTATTTTTTGATAAATTGCTTACGCAGCTTTTGCAATAATAATTCGATGTACACCCAATGTTTTTCGTTTTAACTCAGCCTGCCATAGATCATACATTGTTTGCATGTTAGCCCACATTTCACTACTGGTATTTAAAGCCATAGATAGTCGAACAGACATTTCCGCACTGATCCCAGACTTGCAGTTAATTAATTTAGATAATGTGATGCGCCCGACACCTAGTTGTTTGGCTGCTTCTGTCACGGTCAGGCCTGTTCCATCAATCAGCGCTCGCTTAACAATATTTCCCGGATGAGGTGGGTTGTGCATTAACATAAAATGTCCTCGCTTTAGTGATAATCAACATAATTAACTAAAATCGCATTTTCACCGTCAAATTTAAAAATAATACGCCAATTTTTATTTACTTTAACTGATGCAAATAATTTTAAATCACCCACTAAAAAATGAAAATTATTACCAGGCGTATTCATGTCTTCTGGACAGACTGCACTGGAAAGCTGAAATAACAACATACGAAGAATTTCTGAGTGATGCGGTTGGATCCCCGCTGTACTCCCAGTTTCGTAAAATCGTTTCAGACCTTTATGTCGCCAGCTTTTAATCATGATCAAAGTGTATACCGAATATATACAGAAGTCAATTTAGTTTTGACATTCAAGATTTACGTATGCATGGATATCACGTCTGGTAATCTTTACAGCTTACCAAGATTTTTCAGTAGCCGGCTCAAAAACGGCCATTTCTGTGAAACCATAATACCTGTCTGCAATGCTATCCGCCTTCGTCTTTAGTTTGGAAATGGTATCGTCTAATTCCTCGTCGGTCACATAGGGTATTTTTAGGGTGTATTCAGGGCTACTCCCTCCCTTTTTTTCCATGTCGTAATCAGCAAAGCATAGTGACTCGATATGTTGCCTTGATTCGGTCTTCCCCCGTACATATTTTGAATTATTTTCGACTCGAATCGAGACATTAACATGCGCTATTTTTGGTTTGGTGAGGGATGGGGCGGGAGCTGGATTATCTTTCCTATGCTGTTTTAAAATGCGAAACACGCTGGCAATTCCTATCTCGAGTTGATCTGCAACAGCTTGGCGCGTAAGGCCTTGATTGATTAATTGGATGACGGACGTGGATTTGGCCAAGGCTGTGGGCTTGCGACCCTTGTACTTGCCTTCTTTTTTTGCGCGGGCCACCCCTTCTAATTGACGTTCACGGCGAATGTTGGTTTCAAACTCAGCAAATACGCCCAACATGTCTAAAAAGGCTTTGCCTGATGCACTTTCCGTGTCAACAGATTGCTCTGTCGCTTTAAGGTGTACATTTTTTTCACGTAATTTTATAAGTAGTGTTTGTAAATCAAAGATGCTGCGTGTTAACCGATCGACTCGTGTCACCATAAGGGTGTCTCCGTCCCTAATGTAAGCAAGACACTCATCCAGCGCCGTTCTTTCTTTCGTGGATGTGCCGCTTTTTTTCTCAGTGAACAGTTTAGTGCAACCGGCGGCTGTTAGTGCATCCGTTTGGATACTCCAATCTTGGTCTATACTGGATACACGGGCATAACCAACGCATTGCATGTCATCACCTATCAGTTGATTCTAGTGTTTGTGATATGACTCTATCATAAATCAAAATTCAATGTGTGCGATAGTCATTTTTCAACGTTTTCTTCCCTATCGCAAGGGTATACCTGTGTGAGAGAGATCATTTTATATTTTCTTGGTCTAAGTGGGTTGGCTGTTCCATTGTTGTGTTGGGATTTCATCAGAACAACATTGATAATGTAACGCATTTGTTATACAATTAAATGTAACAGATATGGTTTGGAGTCGGTCATGAGTAAAGCAGCAACAATTAATGCCAGGATTGAACCTGCTCTTAAAATGCAGGCAGAAACGATTTTTCATAAAGTTGGTTTATCAGCAGCTGAAGCTATACGGATTTTTTATAGTCAGGTGTGTCTTCAGAATGGTTTGCCATTTGATGTGAAAATACCAAACAAAAAAACACGAGATGCAATTGAAGAGCTGGAGTCTGGTAAGGGCCAACGATTTAAATCAATGAAAGATGTTTGGGATTCTATAGATCATGCTTGATTTAGAGTTATCAACGCAATTTAAACGCGATCTAAAAAAAATACAAAAACAGAGGAAAAATAAAGAATTATTAGATGATGTTATAGAACAGATTCAATATCAAAATCCATTGCATCCAAAATATAAAGATCATAGTCTTTCAGGTAACTGGAATGGGTATCGTGAGTGCCATATTACGCCCGATTGGCTTTTGATTTACAAGATTATTGATGGTGATTGTGTACAAATATTAAGATTATCAAGAACGGGATCTCATTCCGATCTATTTAAGTGATTTTATTTTTTAGAAATGCAAAAAAACGCTAATGTGTTTTTTATTGCCCACATACCCACACTATAGCTTCACTTAGCCGGGGGTTGTTACGCTCCGTATGGGTATGTGGACAAAAAAAATTAATTTCTTGATTTTATTAAAAGACAGGCGAGTATAACCATAATGACTATTATAATAGTACCAATATTATCATAAAAAATATTTTTAAATGGTTCAGCAAGCTTATCTTCTGCATATGTACTTGTTGCTAAAAAAGACAGGAATGAAAACATTATTAATTTCATTATAAACACCAAGAATATGATTTTTTAAAGCATATTTGATCGATAACTGTTAGTCAATTGAAAAAACAGAAATAGCTATTCCAATTAATCCTGTGACCATCATGGCTTGAAAAAACAATGACGGTTGATTTAAAAACAATTGATGGCCCGTCAATTGATTCGATATGATGGAGCCCATAATGGTTGCAGCCAATGGTAACACAATACTTCGACTGGCTGACTTTAAAATTTGAACCGCTGCCGCTATTTCGATGAAATAAGTCAAATAGATCTTTAACGTTTTTAATTCGGGGTTATTGAGACAATTTAACAAAAAGAGAAGTCCGACAATGGCCAAACCAATCGCAATCACATTTCCAACGACAGGTCTGACGTTACACATTTTAGCGCTCTACTAACAAACATTTCAGAAAATGTTGATGTTGTTCGTTTTGTTTTTAACGATTTCTCTGTGTTCACTTGTTGCATACCGCCATCAAATTCGGTTAATGCGTTTGTCGCCTGATAAGTAATGCCAAATAAATCCTTTTTTAGTTTGGCGTATTCATGAACTTTTCTCTGCGCGTCAATTTGCGATTTTAATTCATTTATATCGTTGTCGTTTACAGAAAGTGATAAGCCCATTTTTTACCCCTCTAAAAAGGCAGTGTCACCGATCGATTCAAATAGCTCCAATTGTTTTTGATCATTTTCTATTAACCTCATGGCGTGAATCAACGCGCCGAGTATGATGGATTTGTTGTGCCCACTCATAGCGGACTTTACAACCAACCCACCCCATTCAATTTTACGTCGTGTGTCTGCGCGCCGCTGGCGTAACCGTTCTAATGCCACTTCTTTTTCAAGGCGGGCTATTTTTTGTTGTTGTGATTTTATTTGGTTGTTACTTTCCAACGTTTAATTCCATAGCCAGTTTTTTAAATGCTGAATCCAGTGTTTTTTCATCAACGGTGTGCAACCCGTGTTTTATGGCCATCGCGCCCAATGCTATTTTTTGTTTGTTCTGCAAGGCATCCAGTTTCTTTTTAGCATCAGCGATAGTATCCAATAGCGCCATTTCTTTTTCTGAGATTGTTTTCTTAGCCATATTCAAACTCCTGATTAACTATATAACATCAATACTAGCAAACGCACCGGAAAAATCAACATAAATATAGAGCGAAGCGAGTCAACCCATCCCGCAGAATTTTTAAGGGCGCAATATACATTGCTCCGCAAAGTTGCTAGAATGACTCATGGCTATCGCATTCGCACAGGTATCAATCCACTCACGCGCTAAAGGACACAGCGCGGTAGCTGCTGCCGCCTATCGTTCAGCATCAAAATTATTGGATGAGCGAACAGGGATAACATACGACTTCACTCACAGGAAAGATGTCATATTTACAGAAACCTTATTGCCAGAAGGT
>CANNJI010000140.1 GCA_947504875.1 Legionellaceae bacterium | reverse complement strand
ATCAAATCATCCTCACTTAAATCAAATGCTGCTTGTATGTTTTCCAATTGTTCTTCAATTAAATTTAATTTTTCAAAGCTAGCAATATGAAATAAGGCCTGTCCAGCATGCACTAGTGGGAGTTTATTATCACAGATTATGATGCCTGCAAGTGGAGAGATTAATCTATGTTCTTCATCACTAGTTGGATTGGAAATGATCGCAATAACTTGTCCTTTGGCAACTCTATTTCCAGCTTTTTTAGTAGATTGTAATAAACCGCTCATAGGCGCCCGGATCCAATAACTTTCTCTGGAAATAACTGTGGTGAATTTTTTTACACTAAATCTACTTGGTTGAATCATTTTAAGTGCAGCCATAACACTTAAGATTCCATTGATGCCGGTTCTAATCGATAATTCATCAAAACGTAAAGCTTCGCCAGCTTCATATAATAAGAATGGGATACCCAGTTCATTTGCATATTCGCGCATAGAACCATCGCGAAAGATCGAATGTAAGATTACTGGGACATTAAAAGTTTCAGCCAGTTCTTTATTGGCGGTCATGTCTAAGTTTGTACGTATCTGCGGTAAATTGAAACGATAGTGTGAGCCGGTGTGCAAATCAACAACATGTGTTGAGATGGATAAAACTTCACGGCTAATAATTTCGGCAATCATCGATGCTAGAGATCCATGAGCATTACCTGGAAATGAACGATTTAAATCTCTTCGATCCATTAAATAGCGTTGTTGATACAGAAACCCGTAAATATTCACGATAGGTATCGCAATAATATTTCCAACAAGATTATTTAGCCCCTTTTTCTGCATTAGTCGGCGTATAATTTCAACACCATTGATTTCATCACCATGGATAGCCGCAGTAATACATAAAGTCGGACCTTTTTTTGTTCCACAGATCACATGCACCGGTAAACTCATTGGTGTGCAGTCGTATAATTTTGGCAAGGGTAAGAAAACGGTTTTATTGTGGCCCGGACAGATTTTTTCATTACCAATGATAATTCTAGCTCGTGGCATGTGATTCTCCTTTATCAAGCTTAGACACACGATTAATGTCCATTGTTAGTTCAGTATAGGTTAAATAAAGGCAAATAGCCTGGTTGTCTGGTGATTTCTTAACAATTCAATAGGATTTTAGACGTAACTAGGGCAGCAGTGTGCTGGTTGACAAAAATATCCAGACCTTCTATAAAGCCATATTTCACAAGATATTTGCTTGTTAGAATTGATGTACAAGGAGTATATATGCTGGCCGCTGTTTTAAGAAAATCCAATTTTATACCAAGTCGTTACACACCAAAATTATTTTCCACTCACACATCTTCAAGTACATCTGCATATGCGCTAGCATTTTTGAATAGTACATTTAGAACTTTGCCGGACCGTTCAGACCACACCAGTCGCATTAATCTTGAATTAAAAGAAATTATTATTAATAATCACTATCACGAGGCAGTCGCAAACGAGCGATCAGTCAGTGAGTTGATCAGCAGTATTCCAGAAAAATGGTCGGTGGCCCAAAAAATAACTCATTTACGTACGCTACGTGCAAAGTATTATGCAATGCCTATCCTCACCGGTCATCCTACGGAAATCTTATCAGAGCCCATGCGCCGACTGATTGATAGCATTGTGGCTGCAATGCTGAGCTTGAACAAGCAAAAACGCGGCACGCCTGAGGCTCTGGCTATCGAACAACAAATTACTGCTGATGTCACTGTTGTGCATAAAAACTCTATGCTCCCAGTCGATAATCTCACTCCAGAAGAGGAGATTGCACGTCAAGATCATATTTACTTAAATATGATGGAATCTTGGCCGCAATTTAAATTACGAGATGCCACGCAATTCGTTGCTTTTCATGGTGGTGATCTCAATGAAATTATAAGCTTATTAGAGTCAGCTAACAAGCAGTCTTACCAAAATGTGCGCAGCTGGGGTGGCGATCGGGATGGTAATCGAAGAAAATCTGCGAAAACGATAGCTCTTTTAGTACCGAGTTTACAAACGGCAATTATGAAATTATTCCAAAAACGCATAGCGTCGATGTTAAATCAATTACCTGAATTACAAAGCACCTATGATTACCTTGGGCGATGTGTAACGGCAATTCAAGATGGTATTTACTTTGATGAACACAGCGCTGCTCGAGCACAAAAACGGTTCTTGACGTTTCTTGATAAACTCATCGTCACGCAAGCCTTGGATGCTTCAATTAGTTCTCAGCTGGTTGCATTACGTGATTTGGTCGACATCATCGGTTTTAAAGGCCACATGCAACAATTCGTACGTCAATCGAGTAAGATGAATGGACAGATTTTTCAAGAGTTTGTGCAGATTCTCAGTCAACATCACCCAGAAATCCAGGCATTGCTGGCAAATAATACCGGAAAAGTTCGTGATTACCGTGAACTTGAGTGGTCTGAGAAAACAGTTATACATAAGTATATTAGAAAAGACTCAAAGTATTTCGTGACGCTAAAAAGTTATGCACCGGGCTTTTCAGCCGATACTAGCAGTGAGTTAGAAGTATTATCACTTGTGTCAAAACGCCGTGACATGTTTGCATATATTCTTTCAGATACTGAGCATACGATTAGTCTGGATGAAGTTATCACTTTATTTGGTTTTTCAGACTATATGGCAGGTAACTTACCTATTGATGGCATAGGGAACTCACCGGTAAACCTCCTGCCTTTATTTGAAAGTCCTAAAGATTTAGCGCAATCATCACTAACTATTGATGCTATCCTGAATGATCCTTACTTAAAAGCGGTTATTATCCGCCTAAAAGAATTATCTTATGTTGCAGGTCCCAGTGATCTAGGTAATGAGGGTGGTATGTTTGCGCATATCAACCTTATTTTAGCTGAAATCAAAGCTCAACAGATCTTTAAAAAACATCAACTACAAGATCCGCGCTTGGCTGATGTCACACTGCGTGTATTAAATGGCTTGGGCGATGACTTCCCGCGTCGAATTTCAGAATCCTGGGCGCAATTGTATGCGACATTTCAAGGTTCAGCCGGCTGCCGACTGGGATCTCCATTTGGTCATATTGCTTATGTAGAAAATGTAGCTGGGCGCCCTTCAGAAAATACCTGCAGAGCATTGGAGCTTGAGTTACTTGAACAAAACCATCCGATCGAATTTAGTTTATTACAAAACCTCATTGAGCATGCCATTCTGGGCTATCAAGAATATAATAATAATCCGTGCAGCAAAGCATTATTTAGAGCATTAGCGCTGAATCAACTGGGTGCTTATCTAAATACCAGCTCACGCGGTGAAAGCAAATCATCATTACCTACTGATATTACTAAAAGTCGTGCGATTGGTCTTGTTAACTATGAAATAATGACTTTTATCCTTGCAAGAATATTTATGAGTGCTAATGCTCTTTGCAGCTTGCCGCCAGAGATGCACCATCACTTACCCTTATTATTTTCAAAATCTACGACCATAAGAGAAATTGTCTTAAAGGTTATCTACTCAATTACGGTGAGTGATTTTCCTCGAGCTTGGAGCAAGATTAAGCCTGGTGAGACGCCATCAAAAAAACAAATTGAACAATGGGCACTGGAGTTTGATAATCCGAGCATCATAGACAAACAATTACACCATAGCTTGGCTTATCTTGAGCGACAGTCACATCGTATTTTACGTACAATGACTTTATTTTTCCCATTAGAACACCAAGCACAAATCAGCAGCTGGTTTGCTGTAAACCAGCCGCTTTCGCGCCCATCTCATATCTTGGGGCAGGAGATCCTGGACGTTGTTGGTGACTTTAAAGATTTGGCAGACGAAATTAGATTCGATTTATTACCCGCTTATCGACGTTTGGCAGTTTGTTTGGATGAATATCAAACAAACCCAACGCCAACCACTGCCGAAAATGCAGTTTTAGCGCTTCGTGGAGACAGAAGGATCACTGCCGGCCCACAAGCGATTGCTAAGTTACGTGTACCATTACACATGGTATTACCGATTAATCATGAGCCAGAGGATACTGAAATGCAAAAGGCAAGCCCATCCCCGGAGTGATCGCTGTTATGCCTGAGAAAGATGTGGTTAATTAAACGCTTATGCTTTTGTCATCCGGGTATCTTGTTATCAACAAACTGCAATTGATTGTGTTACAATTTCATGAGAAAATGCTTTGTAGGAGCGGGATAAAGCTCTCTTATTGTACAATCTTTTTTCGTCGAATGTTGGGAAAAATGGATGGAATAATGATTTCAAGGCACATATGAAGATATTAGTAGTCTGCATGAAGTATGAATATGGAATTATCAAAAGAGGCCTTTCATATGAGTATATTAATTTTTATACTAAGCTAGTTAATATGGGACATGATGTTATCTTTTTTGATTTTATAGCTGAGACGCAATCTGCTGGTAAAGCGGCTATGAATAAAAAATTATTTGATTTAGTAGAGCACCAAAAGCCTGATCTAACTTTTTTCACATTATATATCGATGAGTTTGAACCAGAAATGGTTCATAAATTACGTACATACACTAAGACCCTTTGTTTTTTTCATGATGATACTTGGCGTGTCGACTTCTCACGTTATTGGGCCAGTAAATTTGATTACTTTACTACACCAGATGTATATGGCGAGTATAAATATAATTCTCTGGGATTACACTCAGCAATTTACTTTCCCTTTGGTTGTAATCAGGACTTATTTAAGAAAATGGATCTTCCAAAAAAATTTGATGTGTCTTTTGTAGGCTCATGGCACCCTTATAGGGAATGGCTGATTAGTAATTTACGTAGAGCTGGTTTCTCTGTAGAAGTTGCAGGATTTGGATGGCCAAATGGCGCACTAGATCATCCTGGAATGGTTAGGCTATTCAACGCCAGCAAAATTAGTTTAAATTTATCAAACTCCTCGTCATGGGATATAAGATATCTTTGCTCTTCTCCGAGAGCATTGATCAACACTTTGCGCACGGCTAAAACAATAGAACAACTCAAAGCAAGGCACTTTGAAATCAGTAGTTGTGGTACATTTCAACTATCATATTATGTAGAAGGTTTGGAGCGCCATTACATTATCGGCGAAGAAATAGGTATTTACATCGATGCTTATGACCTTATTCAGAAAGTTAGATTCTATCTTGATAATGAAACGTTAAGAGAGCAAATTGCAATGAAGGCACAGGCTCGAAGTCTTCTTCATCACGGATTTGAAAGTCGTTTCAATGAGGTGTTTAAGCGAATGGGGCTCGATGAAAAAGCATGAAGTAAATATCCCCTTGGTTTGTATTTGTATTCCAACATACAATGTAGCCGATACTATCGGCGCTACAATAAACTCAATTATAAATCAAACTTATTCAAATATTGTGGTTAAAATTGTGGATAATGCATCAACCGATGCTACATTAGATTTGGTCCGAACGTTTATAAGCGATAAATTGGAACTCATCGAAAATGATACAAATATTGGTGGTGAAGGTAATTTTAATCGTTGTATTGAGTTATGCTGCGGTGATTATACGGCAATTTTTCATGCTGATGATGTATATGAACCGGATATAATTCAAAAGCAAGTAGCATTTTTGAAAAATAACATGAATGCCGGTGCTGTACTAACTGAAGCGACATTAATTAATGATGATTCTATGGTGATAGGCTCTATCAAGGTGCCAAAGACCATTAAATCCAAGAGTAATGTGTATAGTTTTTTAGAGTTGTTTGAAGCAATATTAGAGCATTCTAATTTTCTAGTTTGCCCTAGTGCTCTAGTTAGAACGGATGTTTATAAAAAAAGTATTAAGTCATTTTCTGGAAAAGCGTTTGGTTCAAGCGCTGATCTAGATGTGTGGTTGAGAGTTGCTATTCATTCGGGACTTGGTATTTTGCCTCTGCCACTGATTAATT
>CANNJI010000139.1 GCA_947504875.1 Legionellaceae bacterium | reverse complement strand
GGATTTTAGCGATTTTTCGTTGAGGGGAGAGGGGATCCGTTCCGTGTAGCTGATAAAGATCGGATAAATTATGAACTTTTGTTTTAAAAACAATCAGTCATTAGCTAATTAAATATTTTGCGATCATCGCTGCGGAATGTGAGTTATAAACATAAAATTTGCCGTAAACCATCATCCAGTGCGCTTAAATCCTTTTCTGAAAGTGTGCCCGCTATTTTCTTTATTCTGCTTTTATCAACAGTTCTTATTTGATCGCATACTGCTGTCACTTATTTGCCAAGACATGACACCAAAATAGTCATTGGTGGTCTCGCTTTTGCTGATGTAGACAAAGGAACAACAACCACCAGACAATATTACGAAAGAGCTTATTGCAAGCACTGCAATGAAAATTGCAAGACTCTATGAAATATATAGATTGGACACATCCAAATGATAAGCAATATGCACCTCCATTCTATTCTTCTAAGTGCTTGACCCAATCAGAAAACCCTTCATCTTCAAATTGATATTTTCCATACTCAATTTTAGTAATTATGTTTTTACTACTTAATCGCCGAAGCGCATTATGTGTCGTATTTTTATTCACACCATCATCTACGCCCAACGCGTTTCCAAGTTTCTGCATGGTTAGTTTTCCGTGCAAATCGGTTACACCATTCGCAATCATACTTAATATAATTCGATCGGCAGGTAGCAATCCTTCCCATTGTTGAATGAAATTGTTTTGGTTAAATACCTTGCTTTTTACTAATTCTAATGCGGCAGCTGCACCCATCTCAGGATTAATTAAGTATGATTCAATATATCTTCTAAAAAACTCAGGTGTATTTTTTAGCTGTGAAAAGGCTTCAACTCCTTGGATGAAATCTAATGGCAGTTTACAAATACCATTCACTTTATCTACCATCCATCTTACAAACTCTACCCCTAATAATTCGAAAGGCTCCATGGGTGCCCAATTATAAAAAGGCTCTGATGAAACACCAAACATACGCCTTAATGTTGTTTCGGAGCTTCCCGCAAAAATGACTTTAATACGCTCCTTTCTAATATCCAAAGCAGCTCTTAGCGCATGAGCAAAATGAGCGTTTTCTTCATAAGCTAGGACCTGCGCCTCATCAATAATAAGTATCATTTTATATTTTGTTCTATCGAAAGCATCCATTGCTTCCATTAATAAACTACCGGATATTCTTTTAGAATCATTTAAATCGGCCTCTATAGACCCTTCACCTATTCCTGGAATTTTACCACCAGCTTTTATTTTTTTAATCGGATGGTTCAAATTAGCCCAAACTTTTCCCAACCCTTTAGGTTCTACTATTTGATACAACTCATAGACTATGGCTGTAGCAGGGTCGCTTTCCAGCTCCCAAAGGTTGGAATATACGACCTTATATCCTTTGTCCTTGGCAGATGGGATGAGATCTTGCTTTAGAAATTCAGTTTTTCCCATCCGCCGACGAGCAAACAAACACTTTGCCGAGGTTAATCCTATATCAAATAGGGCAAGATATTTATTTGCTAACTCTGGTCTTGAATAATGCCAACTTGTCTTTTTCATACATTCTTAAAAGTTCTTAATTGATTTAAGAACTATAATCAACAATTGGATCTACATCAAGGGGTTCTTAAAAATTCTTAAATTGATTAAGAACTTTTAAGAACCTTGTGATCTCATAAAGCGGCCGTTTGATGAACATCAATCATACTAAAAATGAAAAAAACATAGTGGCTACCAAACGACCTGTAATTTACTCAATGAAACAGTGTGCAGCGTAATCGTTTTGTCACCTTTAGCTTCCCATAAGGTAATTGACGTCACGCTCACACCTACCTGTCTTGCAAACTCATTTTTAGTCAGTTGCAGCTGAGTGCGTTTTTCTAAAATAGCATGTCCTGTCAGGCGTTTTGGAAAGTCCATAGGGGCATGATTCAATTCCACCGGTGTTGGATTACTTGCCGGTTCTTCAATCGTTTCAAAATTAAACAAATCCGTGAAAACCGTATCATCCAGTCGTTTTCTTCGACCAGATTGCGTTGAAGTAACATCAAGAACAGCCTGATTCACATCAATCAACTCTTCAAAATTAACACCTCGTAATTTAAATAGCTGTGCAGGATCGGCATCTAAGCGTGAACCCACGCCATATAAGACGGCCGCCACATGCTTACACATCGTAGCATAATCAGGACAATCACAACTTAACTTAAAATCATGTGACAAGGGGAATAAGCCACCCTCGGGATGACACACCACATCCATGACACCACTTGATAATTTCCCAGACAGCAAATCAAGCAAGGAGCTGATTTTACCCATGCAGGTACTTTTAATGCCATACCATTTTTCACGCACCAACGGTTTAATTGCAATCGTAATATTATAAATCGAACTACCAGACACCATGGCCGTAACGATCCCTTCGTTGATTTCAAGATGACAAACCGAACCATTGCGGACATAAGTGCGCCCTCTGGGTAGTCGATTATCGTGATCACAAAACGATTCCATGTGGGAGCACCAGGCTTTACCCCAAAATGTGCGTGCAATTGTGCGACCTTCTATTTCAATTGGTTGAATCGCATGACCTTTCTTTTTTAATTGTTGCATTTTCTTGACCGCTGTCGCACGTCGTTTAGCAACAGGAACATAAGGTGCCCATCTCATACGGCTATTTCCTCATTCATCATTTGATTGATATCCAAGCGGACTAAATCAAGAAGTTGCTTATCATTCATTTCAGTCAACAACGATTCCCCGCTTACTTGTAACACATCCGACGCCAACGATACTTTTTCGGTAATCAGTTGATCTATTTTTTCTTCAATCGTGCCTTTGCATATCATTTTATGCACCAGGACATTACGTTTTTGCCCAATACGAAAAGCACGATCCGTGGCTTGATTTTCAACAGCCGGATTCCACCAACGGTCAAAGTGAATCACGTGGCTTGCTGCGGTTAAATTAAGTCCCGTGCCCCCTGCTTTCAAAGACAGTACAAAAAACGGCGGTCCTTGTTCATCTTGAAATTGATCGACCAGTTCTTTTCGTTTTGTAACTGGGGTTCCTCCGTGCAATATCAAGCCTTTAGCACCAAAACGTTGTTCTAAAAACGCTGCAATGGGCACGGTCATTTCTCGGTATTGAGTGAAAATCAATACTTTTTCTTGTCTTGTCGCAATTTCATCGTATAGATAGGCTAACCGCTCAAATTTACCACTTCTCTTTTCATGATAATCTTTATCCCCAAGCAATTGCCCTGGATGATTACAAATTTGTTTAAAGCGTGTCAAATAAGCCAAAACCAACCCTTTGCGTTGAATGCTCGTTTCTGTGGACTCTAAAGCACGTGTCATGTCATGGACGGCCTGTGTATACAGTTTTAATTGCTCTTTGGTTAATGCACACCATGCTTTCATTTCTGTTTTATCCGGCAAATCGTTAATAATTGATTTATCGGTTTTTAAGCGCCGTAAAAGGTAAGGTTGAACCAATTGACGCAACGGTGCGTAAGAAGCTTTATCGTTATTTTCAATCGATTTTATAAATTGTTTAAACCGCGTACTTGTTCCTAATAATCCTGGACAAATAAAATCATACAGCGACCATAAATCCCCTAAACGATTTTCAATCGGTGTCCCCGTTAAGGCGACTTTAGCATGTCCTTTTAGCGTCTTCGTTAACTTGGTTTGTTCTGATGCGGGATTTTTAATCGCTTGCGCTTCATCTAAAATAACCAAATGCCAGCAGGTTTCTGTTAACCACGATTGACGTTGCAACATACCGTAGGTGGTCACCACTAAATCCCATTCGCACAACTCGTGTTCAACATTTGCAGCAATACCTTCCAAATTACTACGAGTTAACTCTGAAGAATGGAGAAACAAAGCCTTCAGTGTTGGAGAAAAACGTTGGATTTCAGACTTCCAATTACCTAACAAGGACGCTGGCAACACGAGGAGACTGGGTTTATTCAGCTTCTTTTTCTTTTGAATCAGCAGCAATGAAATCACCTGAATCGTTTTTCCAAGACCCATATCATCCGCAAGGCATGCGCCCAAGCCTAACTCGGTTAGTAAATCCAACCAATTAACCCCTACCGCCTGATACGGTCTGAGGGTTGCTTTTAATTCAGGACCGAGTTGTTTGGTTTGAATGGTCTCTGGATGACGAATACTCTCCAATATAGCACGAAACGATTCACTCGCCTCCACTGTTGACCATTCATGCAATTCTTCTGAGAAGTCAGTATCAGCTAAATCACGTCCAACACCCGCCAAGAGTCGCATACCTTCAATGAAAGACACCCCATCGCCGACTTGTGTCTGTACAGATTGCCAATGATCCAATGCTTGTTGCAACTTTTCCTTATCAATTTCAACATACTGACCGCGCAACATTATTAACCCTGTTTCGGATTGATAAATAGCATCCAGCTCTTCTCGACTTAGCGGCTCTCCATCAATTGCGAGCGTTACATTGAAATCAAGTAACGTATCCGTTGATAAAAGCGTATTCTTTTTTCCACCGATATTGACTTGTACCCGTGGCTTTAAACGCTTTTTCCACCAGTTAGGACATTTCACAACCAAGCCTGCCGCTTCTAATTGCGGGATAGATTGGAGCAACTGATAAGCTTCACTAGGCGTCCAAGCCATGGGATGATAAATATCATGGCTATCCAATACCTCGCGCACCCACTCACATTGTATGGCCGCCTCATGGATTGGTTTTAATAAATTATAGAGTGCCAATTTATTCGTATTACCAGCGTACTCTTGAAGCGCATGACGAAGTGGTTTGTGTTGTAAATCGCGTGAACCGGTAAGGCTTGCCGCATACGTTGCAATAAAAGCAAAGGGATAATCGGGATCTTGTTTGTTTTCAGCCAAATTAAAACAGACGCGCCCTACCTGTTGCCAAACAGGTAGGTATTTTTTTAAAAAGCCTGCAACACCTTCTACATCAGATACAATTTGCTCACGACACCACGCATCAAATGACAACCAAATTGATGCTAATAGGGCCGTTGTCAGATACTCACCACCTGGCATCGGTGGTATTTTTAACAGCCATTTTTGAAGTATCGTTTCATCAGGTGGTGAAATAACGTCCATGAGTTGCTGCGCGTTAGTCGCATGATGACAAAGCTGTGAGGCATACATGGCGATATAGTTTCGCCAATATTTCAGTGCCAAAGACCAACTGTCATCTATTTTTGAGCTCAGTAATTGTAGCAAACCCTTCTCTTGAGATTTCAGAAAAGCTTCGACAATAGGAGCTTGATAAACATCAGCATGGGAATTGGTCACATCCAAATGATAAGCAATATGCAAAGACCCTGAGGGCGCCAATATTAACCTGGCAATTGATTTAATTTCTTGTTCCACTTATAACTACTTTATTGATACTGGTTGAAAGCACGCAGTATAACAAAATAATTATACATGAACGACACACCAAAATGCATATGCACATGCATCTATATTAACCACAGAGTATTGTTTCTTGTTTCATCTGTGCGTAAAAAATACTTTGATTTATACGACAATATAGAATGTTCTGCTCGTACTTGAATTTTTTAGGTGAAACTAATTAACCCATCTTATTTTCTAGAAGGGTTAGTAGAGGAGGCTTCTTTTTTCGAATATAAATCATTAATCTCATTTCGTAACTCATCATCTCGCTCAAGTTGATCTACTGTATATTGAGCTCTTGATGTTGGATGTGTGCCATGCCTTCTCAACCACTCTGTGATAGCATAGCGTGGGTATTCTTGCCTATCGTGATCACTCATTCTTGTTCTACCGTGATCAGTGATTCTCGTTTGATCGTGATCACCTATTATCGCCTGATCGTGATCACTTTTCCCTAAAAAACAGGAATAGGTGATCACGGTGCCACCACTCCAGATG
>CANNJI010000138.1 GCA_947504875.1 Legionellaceae bacterium | reverse complement strand
CCCTCATCCGCCCTGTCGGGCACCTTCTCCCATCAATGGGAGAAGGCGTTCTTACTGAACTATTGCGCATAGTTTACGAAATCTTTTTTTCAAATGCACCTAAAACCCTTTATTTTGCTATAGATTTTTTAATGGCGGGAATTGCTGAGTAAAGAGCACCACGATTGTTTATAGTCAATAAATGTGACGCATGGAGTAGCTGACGACTCGGACAAAGCGGTTCATTAACATAAGGGTGCAACACGTGCGTTATCTCCATTATTTAATAATAAGTGTGTTGCATCACGCTCATGAATTAAGCATGTGTGTTCATTCTCGTTAAACGAGGCTTGCGTTAGACACGCTCGAAAATTAAGGCCTGTATTTGAAACCAATAAGTGTGGTGTTTCAGTCGGCAGGGTATTTGAAGTGGTTATAATATTTGCTTTTCGACTGGATTTTAACGTATGGATTTTATCGCGGATGACTTCTACTGTTGGACCTGCGTCAAACAAATCAACATGGTGATTATATTTAAATCCTTCATCGGTAAGAATGTCCATGGCAGCTTGACTGGATGGGTGAGGTTTACCAATAACCTTCTGTGCAATATCAGGTAATAGGCTTGTATAAATTGGGAATTCGGGCATTAAATTTATAATGTGCTGTTTATTGCTTGAGGTGCTGAGTGCTACAGCTTCTGTAAATGAACATTTGAAAAAATGATATCCAACTGCATCCCAAAATGGTGCTGAGCCTTTTTCATCAGACACACCACGAATTTCAGCAATAAGACGATTCGTGAACCTTGATGGGTCATTTGCGATAAATAAAAAACGTGCTTTAGATAATAAAAGCCCGTTATTGTCTTTTCGATAATGAGGGGATAAAAAAAGAGTGCAGAGCTCACTGAGTCCTTCGGTTTCATTTGAAAGGGATAATAGGGTATGACTTTGTTGAATATTCAGCTTTTTACATGCTTTATGATGTGAGGTCACCTTATAAGTATAAAATGGTAAATTACCGCCAGATTTTCCTTCAATGGCGGATGTTCCAATAATGCGTTTGGTGATCGTATCTTCTAAAACAAAAAGATAATAAGCATCGTTGGGTACAGGCGATAATGGATTAAAGGTTCGTACTGCACGAGCTAGACGTTTTTTTAACACGGATTTATCTTTCGGAAGTGTGGTCAAACCAACGCCGCTATTGAGTGCAAGTGTGTGTATATCCATTAAGTCTGCTTCAGTTGCCGCTCGAAGTAACATCATGATAAGAGTCCCTTTTGTGTCAGATTTTGCATAAGCAGCGCAGTTAAAGTTGCGCGCTCAACCAGACTATCGAGTAATACAAATTCATTTTGGCTATGTATGTTGCCACCACGCACACCAAGGGTGTCAAGAACAGGTAGCCCAAGACGTGCAAAATTATTTCCATCACAGCAGCCGCCACTATCTTTCCATTGAAGGTCTAAACTCAAAAATTTACCAACCATTTGTGCGCGTTCAAATAATGCCGTGGTTTTTTCATCAACCCGTTTAACAGGTCTTGCAAAGTGACCATGAACATTTAAAGTATAATCAGCTCGCTTAAATTGGTTAATGATCAAATTAATTTGCTCTCTAACCCAAGCTTCATCACTGGGCTCAGTGATTCGTACGTCGATTTTGATAACAGCCGTATCAGGCACAACATTGAGTGCTTCTCCACCTGCAATTTGTCCAATATTGAGCGTTACCCCTGGGCGTTTATCATTCAATGCATGGATGGCAACGATAACCTCGGCTAAATAGGCAATCGCATTTCGCCCTTTATCAAAATCACGTCCTGCATGTGCGGCCTTTCCAGTTGCAACAAGTGTTAATTTGCCACTGCCTTTACGATTTTTTGCAAGCGTACCGTTTTCATCCATTGCAGGCTCATAAACAAAAGCAGCTTCATAGTGAGGATTAATGTCTTGAAAGAATAGAGCCGAAGCGGGAGAGCCTATTTCTTCATCAGCATTGATAATGATATCCCACCCCATATGTTCTGATTCAGGAAACAGTTCAAAAGCATGTAACGCATGCAGCATGACAATCAATCCACCTTTCATGTCTGAGACGCCAGGACCATTTAGGGTATTTTTATCCAGGTGTTTAATGTGTTGGAAGGGATGATGTTGATCAAAAACAGTATCCATGTGACCACTTAAAAGGATTCGACGATTAAGCTTTGGACGCTTACGGATAAAAAGCAGATCACCAGTGCTTTGCTGTATTGTATCGCCTGATAAATTAATGGTTTGAAAGGGGGGAAGCGTGTGGGACTCAATTGAATCCGCGAGGGGAGTGAATGCCAGAGCAAGTGCCTCTTTCATTTTAAGTAAGCCCTTGAGATGGGTAGAGCCTGTGTTGATAGCGCACCATGTGGTTAATTGATCAATCATCATGGATTCTTTAGCCGTTACTCGCTTTATCACTTCTTTTATTTGTGCGTCCATTCTTCGCCATCCAAATTGCGTTATACATTTTATTATGCAATGATTGTGGCATTATGCCTAGCACTTCAATTTTTTTAGACCAAGTTCATTCTGAGTGGGCGCCCATTATAGAGCGAGCATTGCATACTTTATCAGATGATTATCGTCAAAACTTACTTGCAACCAACGACTGGACGCCCGGAAAGCATAAGGTGTTCGCTGCTTTTTCAGAGCCGTTGTCTTCTGTTCGCACACTTCTTATCGGGGAGTCTCCGTATCCACGTGTGGAGTCTGCAAATGGATATGCTTTTTGGGATGCCAATGTTCAAGACTTATGGTCTGAAACTGGCCTTAGTAAAGCCGTAAATCGTGCAACGTCGTTACGTAATTTAATGAAGATGTTGCTTTTTGCACGCGGTGACTTGGGCGATGATTTTTCACAGCCAGCCATTGCCGCAGTTGATAAATCTAAGTTTCATCAAACAGCATCAAGTTTTTTTAACGGTTTAATGACGAAGGGATTTTTATTATTAAATGCGACGCCCGTTTATCGAGAAAATGAAATCAAGTATCATGCTAAATTATGGCAACGTTTTATGTTAATAATTTTAGATGCGTTGTTAGAGTATAACCCGTCTATTTCACTCATTTTGTTAGGACGTATTGCGTTACGTGTCCCAGGGTGTGATCGTTTTGAGTGTTTGATTGCAGAACATCCCTATAATGTGAGCTTTATCACAAACCCCGGGGTAATTGAGTTTTTTAAACCTTTGGACCTGCTGATTGATCATGAAAAAACAAACCACGGTTGATAAACAAGAAGTTGAAAAATTTGCAAAGCACGCAATACAATGGTGGGACCAAGATGGGCCATTGAAGACGCTTCATGATATCAATCAAACGCGATTAAATTTCATCAAGACATTCGTGACACTAGATGGTCTTCGTGTGTTGGATGTCGGGTGCGGTGGAGGTATTTTATCTGAAAGCATGGCACTAAGTGGGGCAAAGGTCACTGGTCTTGATGTTGAACCTGATGCGATAAGCACGGCAAGAGCTCATGCGCAACAATCTGGGGTTGAAATATCTTATTGTTGTGAGCCGATAGAAACATATTCATCTCCTGCGTTTGATTGTATCACCTGTTTAGAAATGCTTGAACACGTTGCGGATGTTAGCCTTGTGATTTCACATTGCGCGCGATTACTCAAACCCGGTGGTTATTTATTTTTATCCACAATAAATCGTTCAATAAAAGCTTATGCTACTGCTGTTGTAGCAGCTGAATATATTTTATCTTTGTTGCCGCGACAAACCCATGACTACAAAAAATTTATTAAGCCCAGTGAATTAAGTACAATCGTACGCTCAGCAGGGTTGACCGTTCAGTCTATAAAAGGAATGTCTTATAATCCATTGACGCGAACTGCAGCGCTTTGTGATGATGTGAGCGTTAATTACCTTATGCTTGTACGTCGTCCTGAATGAATAAGTCTGCGAGCAGTTACATTAAAGATATGATACAGTTATTTCTATCAGGAGATATTTCATTTTAAAAAGGAAATAGACATGTTATTTAAAAGTTGCAACATTGATAAAACAGACCGAATAAATCGTGCCGTCATTGGTGGTTTGTTGTTTTTTGCAGCCTTAATTGGGATGAGTAAGTTATTTTTTATGGTGGTTGGATTGGTTTTAGTGGTAGAAGGGATTGTTGGTTGGTGCTCCATTCCTTATTTGATTGCTAAATTTAAAAAAATGTAACGCCATACGTCCTTCTGAGTATAGCGAGATTTTTTTGAGGTGAGGCGGTATTGTTTTGTTTTTTTTTTTTAAAATTGTCTTATATGAAGGAGAATTGAATATGAAAGGGTTATTGATTGGTTCAATGGTATTATTAAGTTTTTTTGTTACTAGTAGTTATGCATGCGGTTGTTCGGAGCAAAAAAAATGCCCGTCTAATTGCGCTGGTGCTTGTGTAGATAAAACATGCCCTGCAACACCTGCATCTAAAGGTACTAAAATCGAGCAATGATCAATCATTAAGTCTTAACAGGATCATGAATCATAAAGCCTGTTAAGACTTGACTATTGTACTGACTTTTTTACGCCATATTTCCTTTCCATTTCAAGCCAAAATACAAGCCTTGCAGACCAAAATCATTGATATTAGCTGCAAGCGTTTCTTGAATATTAAAGTAGTTAACCCACATCCAACCGGCATCGAATGTTAAATCACCTTGACCAACAGGGTGCGTGTATTTTGCCCCTAGTTTTGTATCTATCATCGGGACAACAGCTGTATTTGACGCGTTAAAACGAAACGCATTGGTAAAACTATCAGTATAGGTTGCATTGTAGGAACGTGTTCCTGCTAAAATACCAGCAGCTGCGTTAGCATAAATACCTAAACCATGATTCAAATCATAAGTCATATCTGCGCCCACACGAGGCCCAAAGCCATTATAGCTAGGGTTGTAGGTGGTTGTATGATTTACAATCTCACCGATTTCAAATCCAATGAGGTTATATTTGGTTACGTTATTCGTTACACGCGCATACTGTGCGCCACCATGAAACCGAATAGATTTACGTTCACCAAAATTTACATGTTGAGCAAATTCAATATTAACAGCGTCCCATTTTGGGTTAATAGAAGAAGATGAACCTAGAGATGTTGCATAATAAATTCCTTCTGGGCCCCAATTTTCAGTGATGGTTGGTTGAGCACCATAAACTTGTTTATTCGTTTTTCCTACATGATACCAATTGATATTAAGGTCATTACCTGTGTTAAAATAGTATGCTCCTTCAATTTGAAAACCCCAGTTATAACTTGTTGATTGTTGCCCTGTAAAATCAGCACCATAGTCTGTCATAACACCATTTTCATTTCCGACATCATGGAGTGCAAATTGTGCATCATTGTTAACTGATGGCTTAAAATAGAGCGCTTTTGCACCAAAGGACCACGCTTTGGATTCGCAAGGGACTGTCGAGTTAATTGAATCACATACAGGGCCCATTGCACCGGCATAGAGTGTACTACCGCTCAATGCTATAACAATGGCTGATATTTTTTTAAGAAAAAACATTAATTGCTCTCCATTTTATTTTAGTTTAACTTCCATTTTATATTGCCTAATAGATACCTTATATTTTTTTAGAATGCAACTTACAGTGCCGGACAGCAGCGATTCCCGCCTAAATTAATTAATACACTATAAATCCATGGTGTGGATTAAATTTAACCAAGCAAAGCCCGAGCAGCCATAAAACTCCATTTTTAAACCGAGTTCGTCTGTACTCCTTTAGGCCAAAACCAAAATCATAAGCAACACAAAGCCAACGACCATCTATATTTGTCGTGTTCTGATCATCCTATCAGCCAACCTTTCTCGCCAGGAGGCGGTCGAGCCCTGAGGGATCCCCTCATAATTTTAAAAGGAAAATAAGGACAATAAACAGGCTGGTTTGTTTAAAATAAAGATAGACGTGCATAGGTATTCGTGATCAAATCTATTTTTGCGAAATGAAACTTGGAACAAGAGATCCT
>CANNJI010000137.1 GCA_947504875.1 Legionellaceae bacterium | reverse complement strand
TTCGCTTTCGATGGACCATGGCCTAGCTGAACCGCTAGCCGAAGTTTCTGCAAAGATTGCGGTGGTGCCGGTGGACATGGCTTGGAGCGATTTAGGAAGCTGGGATTCGATCTACGCACGTCACGTTAAAGATGCAGATAGTAATGTCACCCATGGTGCCGTAGTGAGTCTAGACACTAAAAACAGCCTCGTATGGACTGAGACTGGATTGGTCGCGACCTTAGGTCTTGATAATGTGGTAGTCATTCAAACGGCGGATGCGACTCTGGTCTGTGATCGCAGCCGCGCTGAAGATATCAAGGCCTTAGTGGCCGAGGTTAAGGCCCGCCAACCCGCATTGACTGAGATCCATCAGACCGTGTTCCGCCCTTGGGGCAGTTACACGGTCTTAGAAGAACGTGCCAATTTTAAGATCAAGCGCATTGTGGTGAATCCGGGCGCTAAGCTCTCGCTGCAGATGCACCACCATCGCTCAGAGCACTGGGTGGTGGTGTCTGGGGTGGCTACAATCATCAATGATGGTAAAGAGTACCTTTTACAAGAGAACCAGTCGACCTATATCCAGCAAGCGCATCAACATCGTTTGGCCAATAACGGCACGCAGCCGCTCAGTATTATTGAGGTGCAGTGTGGATCATATGTGGGCGAGGATGATATTGTCAGATTTGATGATACGTATGGACGTCAATAGTAGTATTAATTAAATAAACAAGGGTCTGTGGTAAGCTGAGGAAAAATTACAACAAACGGTGTTAGCGGACTTAAGTTCACCAAATAATAAAACAAATCCCCAGCCTTTCTAATGACCTCAAAAACCCTTACCGACTTACATAAAAAGCACCAAGGAAAAGTTTCCGACAAGTGGGCTTTTTATTTAGATCAATACGATCGTCTTTTTAACCCGCTAAGAGATAAGGCCATCAGCCTTTTCGAAATAGGGATCCAAAACGGTGGCTCCCTTGAGGTTTGGTCAAAATATTTTCCAAGGGCGAAAGTATTTGTAGGCTGCGACATAGATCAGAAGTGCTCAGAACTTACTTACCAAGACCCAAGAATTAATTTAGTGATCGGCGACGCCAACCAGCCAAAGATTCAAAAAGAGGTTATTCAAACAGGCGGTCCCTTTGATATCGTGATCGATGACGGATCCCACCGATCAGGCGACATTATTAAATCCTTCGTTAATTACTTCCCGCATCTTGCTGACAATGGTTTGTATGTCATCGAGGACTTACATTGCAGCTTTTGGGAAGATTTTGAGGGTGGGTTATTTGCGCCTTACTCGTCCATGACGTTCTTCAAGCAACTAACGGACCTAATTAACTATGAACACTGGGGCGTGAGTAAAGGCTTCACGGAGATCCTAAAGGGCTTTAGTGTCCAATATGACTTGAAGTTGAAACAAGATGTATTGGAAAAAATTGAATCGATTGAGTTCCTAAACTCAATGTGCGTGATCAGAAAATCATCAGGTAAGACACCCGAATTAGGATTAAGGGTTGTTAATGGAAAAGATGCTGCTATATCTAACCATATAAAATTAGATTCAACAAAATCTATTCCGCCTTCTCAAATTAATAATATATTTTCTGAAAGGAAACTCCCTCCAGCAGAAGAGGTAATCGACCTTTACAAGAAAATTCAAACACAAGAAACAAAAATTCAAACACAAGAAACAAAAATTCAAACACAAGAAACAAAAATTCAAACACAAGAAACAAAAATTCAAACACAAGAAAACTCTCTAAACCAGATTATAAATAGTCGTTCGTGGAAAATAACCAGACCATTAAGGTTTATTAAAAATAAGTTTGGAGTATTAGCTTTATTTTTAAAATATGAAAATTATATTAAATTTTTTGATCTTTTGTTTAAACATGGTTTCCTTAGTACCTTTAGACTTATTAAGTCTAAAACTAGTCTCAAGGCTAATTCTAATTTCACATATGACCAATGGATAAAAGCATATGATTGCTTCAATGATAATGACAAAGAATTATTGAAAAAACAGATAAAAAAATTTAAATCTAAACCTTTAATTTCTATAGTAATGCCAACTTATAATTCAAATGTAGCTTGGCTAAAATCTGCAATAGAATCCGTTCAAAATCAAATTTATCATAATTGGGAGCTATGTATTGCCGACGACGCATCAACTGATAAAAATGTCATTAAAATTTTAAAGAAATATTCTAAAAATGATTTAAGAATAAAAGTCGTTTTTAGGGAAAAAAATGGACATATATCTGAATCATCAAATACGGCATTAAGTATTACTACTGGTCATTGGGTTGCATTTCTCGATCATGATGATCTTTTATCAGAGACTGCTTTATTTTATGTTGCTAAATATATATCTGAAAATCCAAATGCTGGATTGATCTATTCTGATGAGGATAAATTGGATGAAAAAGGAAACAGATTTGATCCTTATTTCAAACCTGATTGGAATCCTGACTTATTTCTTTCACATAATCTTATTTGTCATCTTAGCGTTTATAAAAAATCTCTTGTTTTAAGAGCTGGTGGATTTAGAGTTGGCTATGAAGGGGCTCAAGATTATGATTTAGCTTTGCGCGTGAGTAAATTTTTGTCAGTTGATCAAATTGGACATATACCGAGGATTTTATATCATTGGAGAAGTCATCGCGGAAGTACAGCCCTTTCAGGAAAGGAAAAGGTTTACGCATTAGAAGCTGGCGTCAAAGCTTTAAATGACCACCTTAAGTCGTCTCAAATTGATGGAAAAGCCGAGTTAACAGACTTTGGTATGTATAGAGTACGATATGAACTTCCGTCAAGCCAACCTTTAGTGTCTCTTATAATTCCTACGCGCAACGGTTATTCCATTCTAAAAAAATGCATAGATAGCATTGTTAATAAAACAACATATAAGACATATGAAATCTTGGTGATTGATAATGGTTCAGATGATTCAGCTACGCTAGAGTATTTGGCAAATATTAACCGCTTAAAAAATGTCAAAGTTCTGCGAGATGATGGCCCATTTAATTATTCAGCATTAAATAATAATGCAGTACGCAATTGCAAAAGTGATTTTATTGCCTTGATTAACAATGACGTTGAAGTAATCACTCCAGAATGGTTGAGTGAGATGGTTTCATTAGCAATTCAACCAGGGGTAGGATGCGTCGGTGCTAGGCTTTGGTATCCAAATGATACCTTGCAGCATGGTGGAGTTATTCTTGGCCTTGGCGGGGTTGCTGGGCATTCGCATAAGTATTTACCAAAAGGACATCCGGGGCATTTTGGTAGGGCAAGATTGATACAAAACTTTTCAGCAGTTACGGCAGCCTGCTTACTTGTTCGCAGGAAAATATACGATGAGGTCGGGGGGTTTGATGAGGTTAACCTTACCGTTGCATTTAACGATGTAGATTTTTGTTTAAAAATCTTAGAAAAAGGCTATCGAAATGTTTGGACACCTTACGCTGAACTTTACCATCATGAATCTATATCAAGAGGACTGGAAGATAGCCCAAAAAAAATTGCAAGATTTCAAAGTGAAATTAATTTTATTAAAGAAAAATGGGGAAGTCGCCTACTAGTTGATCCAGCTTACAGTCCAAATCTCACACTTGACGCTGAAAATTTCACTATCGCATGGCCGCCTAGGGTTGCTAGCTAAATGTTTAATTGGAAGAACATGATTAGTGGTTTTAGCTGATTCAATGAGCAAGACTACCTGGATGCAAATCCAGATGTAAGAGAGGCTGTTTCTAAAGGTCATTTTTCTAACGCTTTGAGCCATTATAAAAAATTTGGAAAAAAAGAAGGAAGACCTCTCTTTAAGACTTTATCAAGATTTGATAAAGTTTTTTCTAAGCTTAACAAAAAAGGCTTGGGGCTTGAAATCGGACCAAGCCATAATCCGATTGCGCCTAAAAAGCAAGGATTTAACGTCCACATTCTAGATCACGCTTCAGCTCAAGATCTAAAAAATAAATATGCAGGGCATGGAGTTAATCTCGACAATATCGAAGAGGTTGACTATGTTTGGAGTGGCGAGTCTTTTGACAGGTTAATAGGAAAAAAAGAATTTGTGTTTGCTAAAAGTAGGCAACCTCTATCTCATTCTATTGGATTTTTCATCTTGGTGAATCTAGTAGCTTTTCTTCAAACATTGGCTGTAGCAATGGCATTACTTCATTATGTTCTACCTTGTCTTGGCATTGTAAAAATGACGCATGAAATTGCTAATTTCGCAGATGTACTTGTAATATGTAGGTCTGGTTTTAGCCATTACATTAACCAACTCATAACGAAATTTAAGGTTCGTCGAAAGCGTGTACTATTTGATATAGATGACCTTGTTTTCAACACAAGTTATTCCCAGCTAATTATGAATACGTTGGATTGCGATCTCAGTAAGCATGAGTCATGGGATTGTTGGTTTGCCTATATCGGTCGGATGGGGGAGACCTTGCGTTTGTGCGACAGGGCAGTCACAACTAATGATTTCTTGGCTGCCAGAATCGCAGATTTTTCTGGGTTACCGGTCAGTGTGGTGCCAAACTTTATAAATAAGGAGCAGCTTGAGATTTCTGAGACACTGTTTAGAAACAAGGAGAAATCAGCATTTGCAAGAGATGATAAGATTACTCTCGGTTATTTCAGTGGCTCCCCTTCCCATAATTTAGATTATGCAATCATCACTTCTGCTCTAGAAGAAGTGATGGAAAACGATTCAAGAGTTGAGCTTATGGTTGTGGGCTATATTGAAGCAGGGACAACACCGAGTCGTTTTGGCAGCAGGATAAAATATCAACCATTTCAAGATTATGTCAATCTACAGCGATTGATTTCACGTGTTGAATATAATCTGATACCCTTGCAGTCTAATGTGTTTACCAACTGCAAGTCTGAACTCAAGTACTTCGAGGCGGCAATTGTAGGAACGCTAAGTATAGCTTCACCCTCATATACATATGCCTGTGCAATCCAAGATGGGGAGAATGGTTATGTAGCTCAGGCACATCAGTGGAAATCTGTTATTCATAATGCAATAGAGAACATCGATACTTATCCTGATATGGCTGCAACCGCTTATGCCGACGCGCTTTCGAAGTACGCATGGTTTAACCAACGAGAATCAATATTGAATGCTCTCAATCTTTAATTTCTCTAGAGCTGGTTTCGAAGCCTTGCGATAAATATTGTTTTAAAACATACAAATATAAGCGTGCTGTTAATACCTTAAGTGCGAAGATATTTTTAAATATAAAATGCGAGGTTAATAATGTTAAGTTTAAAGATTTTTAGGCGTGGATGGGATAACGTAATGATGTATTTAACAAAGCCACAGGTTAACCATAGTCTGCAATCTAACATACCAGAACCTAACATACCCAACCTGAGCCGAAAGGATATACTATTTTCTTTCTTTGACCCTACTGGAGTAGGGTTGGAAATAGGTCCTAGCTTTAATCCACTTGTCCCTAAGGAAGAGGGTTACAATGTTCAAATACTAGATCATTTATCGGCGGCCAATCTCCGAGAAAAATACAAAAATGCTCCAAATGTTGATCTATCAATGATTGAAGAGGTAGATTTTGTATCGGATGGAGGATCGATATTTAACTTGATAGATAAACATAAGTACTATGACTACATTATCGCCTCGCATGTAATTGGGCATACTATGGATCTCCTTGGTTTTATTCATGATTGCGAACAACTTCTAAAGGATAACGGAGTTCTAGTACTTGCTGTCCCTGATAAAAGATTTGCGTTTGATTGTCTGAGATCTTATTCGACAACGGGTCAGATACTGCAAGCCCATTTGGAAAAACGTCAGCGCCACACGCCCGGGCAGGTCTTCGATGAGGTCGCGTACAACTGCCTTCGGGACGGAGCAATCGCATGGAGAAATGGCGATGGTGGTGAATTAACATTTTTTCGCCCCTTAAGCGATGCCAAGGCCGTGTTTGAAGAGTTACAGCAACAAGATACCTTTTATGATATTCATGCTTGGCAATTTACACCATCTTGTTTTAGGTTGGCCATAAATGATCTTTATGAAATTGGAGCAACTCGCATGCAAGAAAGCTCATTTCAAGAGACAATTGGACATGAGTTCTTCATATCGCTATCAAAATCAGGTACGGGCTGTTCAGTTGATCGTTTGCTGCTAGCTGAATATTCTATCAATGAGCAAAATGCGAT
>CANNJI010000136.1 GCA_947504875.1 Legionellaceae bacterium | reverse complement strand
GGGGTTAATTTTTTGTAGTGACGTCCTTCATGCACCCAGCATAGCGATTTATATTTTGCGATTTTATTGAACTGTGGTGCGTCATCACACAGGAGATGCTTAATAGACTGAGGGGGTCAAGTCTTGCCTTTTGCCTTTTGGAGTAAAAGGCAAGACTTGACCCCCTCATTTGCTTGCTGATAAATGCTTCCTTGACAACAATTTAAACACCCTTTGCTTGATATCATAAAAAAAACCATACAATACCAAAAAAGTCTTCGAAAACAACTAGTTAGAAAGCACTGCTGGCATAGTGTTGATGGGTTGGCGGGAACCGCTGTGAGTTATGTTAATTTGCGTGAGACATTACACTTATGCGCTCAATACGGCACCACAAGGTAGAAGACCAAGTAGAGGCAATTAACCAAGTATTACGAGGACATTATGCTTATTATGGCCTTGGTGGAAATCATAAGTCATTGTGGAAAATCTACCGATTTTCAGAGAAGTATTGGCATAAGATGCTGTGTAGCCGTAGCCAGAAAAGTTATATTACATGGGAAAAGTTTAACCTGATGATGGAACGTCACCCGATACAGTTACCAAAATTAAGACTTACATTCAATGGTCTGCAAGCTTTAGCTGTGCTGTGAACTGAGCCTGAACGGCGTAGTGCGGTAAATCCGCACGCTAAATTGTGTGGGGGTTTGAACCATCTGCGGGTATTTGAGTAGGCGGTTCTTTCTACCCGGTGGGCAGGGAACAACTAACGAAGAACCCTGCTCTACTCTCTACCCTTTCGCCCTTGCAAACGTGGATTTCAATTCCTTATTGTTGGGCCAAGGCCCAACCTACAGCAGGTTGATCAAATTTTAATGCGACAGCCGTGGCAAAAAAAGCCCCGCGAATTGACTAATAAATAATCATGTGATACAGTTTGGCGTTTTTCTATTTTATGTAAGGAACCTTATGAAGCATCTTATTTTTTTAAGTTTGATCCTTGTGCCAGCAATCAGCAGTTATGCCGATAATACATTGGAGCTTGTTGGCACGAAGGAAGTGCCCTTGGCAATTCAACAACCGTTTACTGCAAACCCTTCTGTTACAAATAAAAATATCCGTCGTATTGGTTTGATGGATGTAAAATTATCGCCCAGTTCCTGGCACGTGCTTTCAAATAAAATGCAACAGCCTTTTGCAATGGCATCAGCGTCGCCTAACGCTACAGCAAGTGTTGATTTAAGCATGAATAATGTCCCGGTTCTTGATCAAGGCCCTTATGGATCTTGTGTGCTGTTTGCGAATACAGCGGCCATTAATGCCATTCTGAATAAAGGGGATCACATCAGCCAACTGTGTCAACTACAATTAGGCTCATATCTTGAAAAGACAGGCTATAATACAAGTGGATGGAATGGATCGCTTGGCCCCGTTGTTCTTGCTCAAATCGATTCGTTTGGAATTGTGAGTATAGAACAACAACGGCAATTGGGATGTGGTGGCCTTACTGAATATCCTAAGACGGGTTTTGTTCCAAGTTCCGTGATAAGCCCAGAAGATTTTCATGCGATCAGTACCGATTTACACAGCATGATTAAATGGTCAAATATGCTTGATCCTTACCAGCGATTTGTCGATAAAGCAGATATGGTACAAGTGCTTTCACTGGTTAAAAAATCAATTGCTGCAGGTGACAGGCTTACCTTTGGCGTATTGTTGTTTGATACAAAGTTAGGTGTTGTTGGTGCTGTTGGAAAACATAAGGTGAGCAATGACACTTGGATCCTAACGCCCCAAATCATTAAAGATATCCGTGAAAATGGAGATTACGGTGGTCATGAAATGATTATTACTGGGTTTAATGACAATGATAAAGCGGTTGATGATAAGGGGAATGTTCATAAAGGACTACTGACGCTACGAAATTCCTGGGGTAGTGGCGCAGGTGATCAGGGTGATTTTTATATGTCGTATGATTACTTTAAACTTCTTGCCTTTGAACTTCAGCGGATCCGTAAAGCGGATTAAACCAAGGTTTTACTAAACAGAACATGTTCTGTCACTGGAGCCTTGCCGTGTGTACTGCGGCATGGGTTTCAATAAGCTGAGGAGGGGAGGTCTTGACGTATCCCCTCCAAAAGCAGGGGTAATGCAATTTCAATTACACTGAACCAGTGTGTGCTCCATTCTCCCCGCGGGGAGAAGGTGCCCGAAGGGCGGATGAGGGTGTCATCAGATGGCACACATTTGGCTGATATGCTTCTCTGTGACAACCAACCCCATTGAATTATTTCAATAATCACATACAATCAACGCCATCATTAATCTTGGATAGATTGGCTTGGATATCAAAGGGACACTTGACTCGCTTAAAATAGATATCGACGGCATAAGCGACGAACCAACACGACATATTATTATCATTCTATCCAATCTCATTGAATATCTGTCCGCAGAAAATAAACAGTTGAACGAAGAGAACCAAGCGCTGCGGGACGAAAACAACAGATTAAAAGGCGAGCAAGGCAAGCCGAACATCCGCAAGCAGAGCAAGGACAAGCTGGATTTATCTACAGAGAAAGATCGAAAGCCACGAGGCAAACAGGCCAAGAAACCCAAGACCAGCAAGAAAGGAAAACTACCTATTGACCGAACTGAGCGTATTATCATAGCGCCGGACAAGCTGCCTGCAGATGCCATATTCAAGGGATATCAAACCGTATTTATTCAAGATATTGTCATCAAAACAGAGAATATTGCATTTGAAAAAGCAAAATATTATTCCCCATCATTGAAGAAAACATTTTTAGCTGAATTGCCCCCTGGACATCAGGGTGCGTATGGCCCCCGGATTAAAGCGCTCGTTTTGGATCTGCATCAAAATGCTAAGATGACGGAGTCAGCCATACACTGTTTTTTAAAAAACCATGGAGTGCTCATATCCGCCGCAAGTATTTCTCGCCTGATCACAGATAAACACGAGCCATTTCATCAGGAAAAACAAGCGATTGTTCAAGCGGGTCTTGCATCATCTGCTTGTCAGCAAATGGATGATACCAGTGCGCGAGTTGCAGGTAAAAATCATTACACGCACATACTCTGCAATGCATTGTATACCGCTTTTTTTACCCGCAAAAGAAAAGACCGTCTGACTATATTGGAACTATTAACACGGGGTGAAATGAGGTTCCGATTCAATGATGAGACGATCACCTTGATGGCTCAGATGAAGCTATCAAAGAAATCTCAGCAGGCACTGGCCGATGCAAAACCATCTGAATTATTAAATCGAATGGAGATTGATGCGCTTCTTGTCCAATTATTCCCTAACCCAAAGAAGCATCAAACTAGCCGCCGTATTATTTTAGAAGCAAGTGCCATCATCGCTTATCAGCGGTTACCCGAAGCGATTTCATTATTACTCGTTGACGATGCACCTCAATACAAACAAATTACCAAATCATTGGCTTTATGCTGGATTCATGATGCACGTCATTATAAAAAACTAGCCCCACAGATGCCTTGGCATGAAAACGAACTGAAAACGTTTATGGATGGTTACTGGGATTTTTATCACAAACTACTGGATTATAAACAGGCACCCACAAATGAGCTGGCGCAAGTATTAACAAAGGAATTTGAAACTCTGTTTACAACAAAAACAGGTTATACCCAACTGGATGAACGTATTAAAAAAACGAATATGAAGAAAGTGGAGCTACTCATGGTGCTGCTGCACCCAAGCATTCCGTTACATAACAATGGCTCTGAGCTGGGTGCCAGGGTTCAAGCTCGCTACCGCGATATCAGCTTACACAACATCAATGAAAAAGGCGTGGAAATTAAAGATACATTCATGACCATTGTAGAAACCGCAAAAAAACTCTCCATTAACCTCTATGACTATTTCTACGACCGAATCAGTGGAAATTACAGTATGCCTTCTTTGGCCGAGATGATTACTGGACAAAACCAGGTGGCTCTTCAAAATACCGGCTAAATTAGCACGTCAAAGCGACCGATTTTTCAAATGAAGTGCCTGCCATCTGATGACACCCTCATCCGCCCTTCGGGCACCTTCTCCCCGCGGGGAGAAGGGAGCACACACTGGCTCAGTGTAATTGAAATTGCATTACCCCTGCTTTTGGAGGGGATACGTCTTGACCTTATCGTTACCCACAAGTCAGGAAACTCACGCCCAGCTTGAGTCCATAGGCCTGACCCCTCATTTGTGTGACCCCATCAGTTCCTTATGGAGTAAAAGGCAAAAGGCAAGACTTGACCCCTCATTGATTTGGTGCGGTAAATCCGCACGCTACGTTGTGTGGGGGTTTGAACCATCTGCGGGTATTTGAGTAGGTGGTTCTTTCTACCCGGTGGGCAGGGAACAACTAACGAAGAACCCTGCTCTACTCTCTACCCCTCATTTGGTTTTGCAAATTGATCATCGAGCTAAGGCCGGGTGGCGAACGGTGGTTGCCCACCCGGCCATCAGTGTTCTCAAAAAGGCAAAAGGCAAGACGTGACCCCATCAGTTTGGTGTTCTCAAAAAGGCAAAAGGCAAGACGTGACCCCATCAGTTTGAAAGGCAAGACGTGACCCCATCATTTTCTGCTGTTGCTGCTAATATTACTAGACGATGCTGATGACGAATTCATTGACGAATTCATTGACGAATTCATTGACGATAATGGTCTGACCACCGTAGGTGTGATTTTTGGATTTTTTAATTCGTCCTTCGCCTGCTGTTGCCTTTGTTCGAATAAAATAGCTCTGGTTTCACTGAGGCTTTTTCCCTGTTGTTGGATGCCACCTGTATTCGTATACAAGCCTGCTTTGGCCTCTTCATCTTTTGTTTTTTCTATGTCATCTAAATTTTGCTTTTTTCCACCAACCTTGATGGTTATCTTTTTTGGATCAAAGCCATTCTCGATGCAGGCATCGTAGGCTAATTTGATTTGAAGCTTCTGCGTGTCGGGATTTCTATGAGGTGTAATATTCATTGTTATTGATTGAAAGCCACGACTTTTGACAGCAGAAGCAAGGCTCATCATGTCGACTTTGAGATTGTCTTCCAGAGAATTGTAGTACATGAAACCAGTGATGCGGTTCGGGAACTCAATGCTAAATTTATTCGCTCTTTTTGTGTTTGTTCCATCTTCGTTTTTTACATAGTCCGAAATCTTGATTATTCGACCGGTCTCGGTTTCCCACTGTTTTATATTATCCAGGTCGATATGTTTAAGCATGGCGGCGGGGCCATCAGCAGGGACTGGATCTTTATAACCAGATCCTACTACTGTCATGTCTGGTAGCTTCTTTTCTTCTGCATCAATTAAGTCTTGAATCTGTTTCTTTAAGCTCGCTGGGCCATGAGTATACATCCTGGCCAGTTCATTAATTCGATCACGTTCGTGTTGAGCGGATAAATGCATTGCTTTTATATTATCATTCATTGATTGTTCAAGCGCCTTGCTATGTTTTTCATACGATTCAGTAAGAGCCTTCTCCATGTCTTGTTTGAACGTATGCATTTTTCTGTCGGACGCGTTCGGTAGAGTAATTTTTTTAATAAGGTCTTTGTCACCGATAAACTGATCTTCAAGAGCCTTTTTTGTTTCGGTTTTTAATTCCACTAGCTGACCAATTAACAAGGCATGTAAACCCAACGTGGTGAAGTCCGGAGATTGGTTGTTCGCAATAAAATCATCTTTTACTTCTTTAAATTTATTAGTTATATTTGTCATAGGCGGAAGAATGTCATCTGCTGCTTGTAAGCTCTTCCAGTCCGTATCATTTATATCTGCCTTATCAATAAAAGCGGTAAAATCTTTTTCCATTGCCTTTTTATAGATTTCCAGGCTATCCAGCGCTTTCAAGTTCACATGTATTTTATAGCTTCCCATAAACTTAGCACTATCTTCATGTTGTTTATCAGGCGAGAACTTACCTAGCCTAGTTGCCTGAAATTGCTCTTTTTCTGTGTTCGGATCAAAGTTGTAACGAAACTTCCCCAATGAATCAAAACCCATGAGTTGCCATAGGGTGGAGTCAAGAAAGTTCCCGAGCCGTTTTACTCTATGGCCAAATGTTTTGTTAACTGATTTATCTGCCATTTCTGTACTCCAGTCATTTGTGAAAGTCTTACTATCTCGACTTTGGCCATTTTTATTAAGCTGTCCAATTAACCGTCTTTGCGAGCGCTAGC
>CANNJI010000135.1 GCA_947504875.1 Legionellaceae bacterium | reverse complement strand
CATGGCATCCCGCAAACGGCCGGCGAACTGCTTGATTAAGTCGATTTTTTCCATATTAACGTACCCGATTTTTAAATTCATACATAACCAAGTGTACCAATTTGAACAAAAATCCACAATTTTCCAATCCAAACGAAAAAACCTATTTCTTTTTGAAATAAATGATTTACAATAAGTTTTGAGTTGCTAAAAATGCGACACGAAACGCAAGGAAACAGTTTCAAACAAGTCCAAACAACGGACCACTCGGCACATCAGGGAACGTGTGTCGAGTTCATGTCCAGGTTTGCAGAAAAAAGTGGAGCAACCATAGCTGCCAACCTCGTACAGTCCCTGGCCGGAATTCCTCACTCCAATTCCGGCCTTTCTCTATGTGATTAAATTTGACAAAACAAACAATATTTTCACTTTCACCTTGCAGCCTCAAAATTATCGTCTACGCAGATCAAATTTCCGCATGGTTTTTTTATCAATGACGCCAACATCATACATATCAATAAAATTTGATCTTCATAACGAGCACGATTATTTTTTAAGGTTGATTTATCAACAGTTTTCCATAAAAGAGGAGTTGCTCGCCCATGATCTGTAATTAAATTGACAGCAATGGTTGATTGGCCGTCAGCATCAAAATCAGTCCAATCCATGGATACCATAAACTTCATCTAGCACAGATCACGCTATAAGCTAGCTTTGATTTTGTCGATTTCTTCACGTGTTAAACCCGCGCCATCTATCACCAATTCTATTGCAGCACCGCATTTCAACAGTGATTTAGCAACTCTGTGTGTAGCAAGTTCATCACCTTCCAGTTTTCCACGACCATAATGGGATTCATGCATACTCGCTTCATAATGAGTGTTTTCTTCACCATTCGTCATCATCGTCATCGTCATCGTTAAATGATGACGCCTCTATCCATTGTTCTTTATCTTCTTTGATTAAGGTCAACAAATAATCATACTCAGCTAGCGGTATATTATTTAGTGACAGACTAAATTTAAAGAATTTTTTAAATGTCGCAATGTATGCTTTTACACTAGAGGGTGAAGCCCACATTGCCTTTCTTGGAAAGAAGTCATCAAGAAAGCCACTGACATCGCCTGAGTTCATTTCACACAATGATTTACACTCGTCATAATAAGAAAGGTACGTACAAAAAAAATCGATGTTACCAATATGTGATTTTATTGTATTCGTAGATAATCCGTCCTCTTTCAAAGAATTTTCGAATTGAGTAAGAATAATGTTGTTTTTTTCGTCTATATCTAACATATTAGATCTCATTAATATTTTTAACTAACCAATTCTTTTGCCCGATCCCAAATATACATTAATTCATCAAACGGTTTCCCATCAAGATTTGCAAGCCCACGTTCCTCTGCAACAAGTTTCACTGCATGTAATCGACGTTCAAATTTTGTTAATGATTGCCCTAGCGTAACCCCTGGGCTAAATCCTGAGAAAACACACAGTGAAAATACAGCATGCAGTAAATCACCAATCTCCTCCTGCAATGCGGCTTTATTATCTTGAGACAAACCATGGTGAAGATGCTCTTTGACTTCCTCGCACTCGCTTTGAATCTGATGCATGATTTGATCGGCAGTTCCCCATCGGAAGCCAAACTCAGATGCGCTTTCTTCAAGTGAAACAACTTTATCTAAAAGATCCATCCTTACCATCCAATCGTTTATTTTTTAAGGAGACTATACAAAACAGGGTGGCGATTGTTGAAATTAGCATCATGCCATCAATCTGGCTATAAATCCTGATTCGTCTCCGTGGTTAATGTAAATATGTCCATGTAGCTCATTGTTTTTTATTTTAGCCCAACCGCGACCACTAATTTTATTACCTTCCTCATCACCATAAAAAGAAAAAACCGCCTTTTTATTACCACTATCAAGGGCATAGCTTATATCCGCATAAATGCAGATAAAGTGAAGCGAGCCTTTTGTTTGACCATCAAATTGAATGTAGCCAGGCTCGACTAAATCAATGGCCTTTAGATCCCATCCGTCCATTTCAACTATTTTCCATTTACCCATGAATTTATTTTCGGTCATTTTTTATCCTTACCATGTCGTCGACATTATTGAGAGAAGAAGCTTCTATCCACAGTACCTTATCTTCTTTAATTAGGCATCAAATCAATCGAAAATTTCCGAGTAACTTTGTGGTCTTTTTCACCCGCTATATTAAGCCATTTAATCTGATCCGATGTAAGCCTTGGAGTCTTTATAGAAAAATACAGAAGCAATGATCGGCTAGACCACGTTAGTCGTTTATTTAAGATATCGATGTCTTTAGGTAATGTAGTCAGACCAATTCCGCCTAACTCAGCTAACTCACAAATGGCATCCAGATCGCTATCACATGCGCCGCGAAATAAAATCGTCATGGCTGGGTTAGCTCCTCAAGTCCGCCTTGGGCCAAATCATTTAATAAAAGCATGCTTAATGACGCGCGCTCAACCAGACTATCGAGCAGTATGAATTCGTTTTCACTGTGAATATCTCCGCCACGCACCCCTAACGTATCAATCACTGGTAAGCCGTGAGCACCGAAGTTATTGCCATCACAGCAACCGCCACTGTCTTGCCAATCCAGGGTAAGTCCGAGTGAATGGCCTAGATGTTGAATGCGTGCAAATAAACGTTCGGTCGAGGTATTAACCCGTTTAACCGGGCGATCAAAACGTCCGTATACAGTCAATGAATCATCAGTTCGCCGCAACTGCTTGATAATGGTATCCAATTGCTGGCGTACCCAATATTCATCTTCAGGCAAAGTAATCCGAACATCCAATTTAGCAACGGCTTTGTCTGGCACAACATTTAGCGCATCACCACCGGCCACTATGCCCACATTGATGGTAACCCCATCACGCAAGCCATTTAGCGCATGAATGGCTGTGACCGCTTCAGCCAGAAAACAAATGGCATTTCGCCCTTCATAAAAAGCGCGACCGGCATGCGCTGCTTTCCCCGTAGCAACCACAGTCAGCTTGCCACTGCATTTGCGATTTTTGGCTAATGTACCCTTCGCATTCATAGCCGGATCATACACCAATACGGCTTGATACCTGGATTTAATTTCGGAAAAAAACTGACTGGATGCAGGTGAGCCGATTTCTTCATCCGCATTAATCAGTACATCCCAGCCCAGTGTGTCAGCATGTGGCGAACGTTCAAACGCAGCAAGCGCATGCAGCATGACAACCAATCCGCCTTTCATGTCCGCGACTCCAGGCCCATTTAGATGGGGGAGAAAAAAACACCAAAAACCAAATTTCATTCCATCAAGCCTGCTCACCCGGTAAAACCGTGCCTTTTCGCCGCTTTGGCAACAAGTGCCGAGAACTCACATTCTAGCGACATCTCAATGCAGAGACTTAATGTAGGGCCAATAGATAAAAAATCCGCAATATGTTACTATTTGCACATTAATTGCATCGAAGGTTTGCATCCTACTAAAAACCTTTCATTTACTTCTAGCTTAGAGACGGTCACTATGCATTCAAACCATGAACCAAACAGGGCGGAAAAATTAAAAAATATCGCAATACAGCAGCAAGAACTCGACTGCGCGCGGATCGCTAGCGCTGCAACACTGTTTATTGAAAAAACAAATCTTGAGAAAACAATAGTTCAGAAGGTTTATCCTGCCTTGGTCGTTATCGAGACTCCGAATTTTAGAATGGGTATGGGATTTTTTCAATATAACGCATGGTTGGTATCGAACGCTCATGTGATTAAAAATAGGGCCGAAATTGATAGCGGCGTAGTGCTAAGAAAACATGACGATACGAAAGTACTACTTGAAGCGGAGCAATCTTATCACAGGCCATGGGCAAGTGTTGTATCACCGGATATTGTCGTAGTTAATACCCGAAATCATCATGCAAGCATACCAACCAACCCGCTTTCTCTGGATCCCACTCATAATAAGTCACATTATTTTTATATTGATATCAAATTTGAAATACATTACCTATTACCGGCTTCTTCACCTGGAAGCATGCCTATGCTTTTTCGCTGTCAGGACGGCACAACACCACAACCTGGCTGTTCAGGTACGCCTATTTTTTCAGCCAAAATGACAATAGAAAAGCCCACATGGACATTTGAAATTTTAGGCGCACTTTATGCACGCTGCACTGATACTTTAGGCCAAATGCATCAATTTCCCCATGGGTCACAAAAACTAGTTTGTTGTGTTCCCATCGCCCAGGATTTTGAACAAATAAGACGCATTATGATTTCCTTGGATTGCTCTGATAACTACCAAAAAAAAATCAGCATGCACTGTTGCGTTAACAGACCTGCAGCAAAAAGATACTTGTCAAAAAATGTCTGAAAGAGAAAAAAAATTAGCCGACGATGGTATCCTGGAATATAAACTGGGGCATACTGTTTTAGAAATAGAGCGGCCTGAGGGACTAGAGAAACTTGACGGTAATGGCTTTTATAAATTAGAGCAATCCCATTTAATACGTCTCATGCACTTATCGCTCAAGCAAATAGAACAAACATTTTCAGAGTTTATAGAATACATTAGTCAATTTCAAAGCATCTGTATTAATGTTGCAGCTGAAACTACGCTGTTAAGCCAGGATCACTGGAGATTGGATTGTAAACCAGGGACTAATGGCCAATATAGGTTGTTACAGTTACAAGACAATACAGGAAAAGGTGTAAAGGTAAAGGGCAAGGGAAAATCAGCCTCCTCTGTGTTTGCCGAAGTTAAAGTACCTGAAAATGTTACCGTTATTAACGGTCAATTTTTAGCAGAAGATTTGTTAAAAAGCCGCAATAATGTTGACAATCAACATAAACATCCATCAATTGTAATCGGTGGTTATTCAGAAGATGAAAGGGATAGACTAAAAAAATACATGAAAACCGAACGAAGTGGTGCAAATACACCTATAAGCATGAGCTTATTCGCTGCAGTTTCGGAATCCAGCGTCGACGGGTTTAAAACCATTAAGCAATGTTGTTCTGATATAGATCGAATAAACAGTGTGAATAAAAATGGTGACACTCCGCTGATGGTACTTTTAAATAATCCTCAGCTCTGCGATGACCCGTCACAGCTTTCAAAAGTAAAATGGCTAGCGACACACAGCATTTGGAATCAAGCAAACAATGATGGAAGAACAGCCTTTCAAATATTGAATGATCATCCTCAGAAATACAGCTTGGAGGGCTTACGGCCAGCAGCTAAATAACATGATAATTTATATCTTCGACAGGCGGCGTAACCGGCATCGCACGCCCTCATATGTTAAGGTTATTTTTTTGCAAAAATAGCGAGGATTTAATGTGAGTGGGGCTGTAAATGGTTTTTTTGACCGCATGAGGTTTTAGCACCAGCATAAATGGGTTCGCCCAGAATCCCTGGATGATTTTATCCAGTCTTATATAACAGATAAAATTAGACTATAGTTAAAAGAAAATACATGTGTCGTGGATGAGGCTTGATCATGGCTAGAGTTGGCAAGGGAGAATGAAATGACATCGTTTATTGGAATGTTTGCAATTATTGTTTTGGTGTTGATCGCGTCTGCATTTCGTGTGCTTCGAGAATATGAGCGTGGCGTTGTGTTTATGCTGGGGCGTTTCTGGCGTGTTAAAGGGCCGGGTCTAGTACTCGTCATCCCCATAGTGCAACAAATGGTTCGTGTTGGTTTGCGTACCGTGGTGATGGATGTTCCCAGTCAAGATGTTATTTCGCGTGATAATGTATCCGTACGGGTCAATGCAGTCTTGTATTTTCGTGTGGTGGATGCGCAAAAGGCAATTATCCAGGTGGAAGATTATTTTGAGGCCACCAGTCAATTGGCACAAACCACGTTACGCTCAGTACTTGGTCAACACGAATTGGATGAGATGTTGGCCGAGCGTGACAGGTTAAATAGTGATGTGCAAAAAATATTGGATGCTCAAACGGATGGTTGGGGTATAAAAGTTTCCACCGTGGAAATTAAACGGGTTGATCTGGACGAAAGCATGGTTCGAACCATTGCCAAACAGGCTGAAGCGGAGCGGGAGCGGCGCGCAAAAGTTATCCATGCAGAGGGCGAGTTGCAAGCCTCTGAAAAGCTATTGCAGGCAGCAGAAGTGTTGGCCAAATCGCCTCAGGCAATGCAGTTGCGTTATTTGCAAACGCTGGCAGGACTTGCTGCAGGAGGGAATACATCAACGATTGTTTTCCCTATGCCAATCGATTTTGCGGAAACATTAAATAAAGCCATCAACACGCCCTAATCCTTTCTCAAAAACAGGTCGAATGACCTCTTTTTTGATGTTTAGCAGCCAAAACAACAGGCTTACCTTTATACACTGTTTTACCCT
>CANNJI010000134.1 GCA_947504875.1 Legionellaceae bacterium | reverse complement strand
TTAATTCAATATAAAATTTCATCATAGCCCCTTAAGTTCTTATGCTATCAACATAAGCAAGCCCTTTTTTACCCAAGTAAAAACTTGAAACCCCTGCGGCATCAATCATTCCTTTTATTTGCTCTGCTTTTTCTTTCGTAATATCTAAGTTTATTTCAAGAGTCCCATTTGCTTTTGTTAGCATTGAGGTAACCTCGCCTTCGCCTTTGCGTCTTTCTTTTAAAATATAAGGGCTTCCCCAAATCGGTTTTTTACTGCCTGTTGTAAATTTATCCATAAAATCTTTTGGTGTGAAGCCACGTTTTGAGATGCCGCTTAGGCCGCCGCTTTTTGTTAATACCTCACTTAAATCAAAGTGCTGACTTAATCGAGTTATTTGTAGATACAAGGCCGAACAATAAAACATAATCGGTTTAATCATGCCCTTGCTATCCATATACGCTGCATCTAAAAAGTGACTGTTTAAGGTTGATAATGCTTGTTTTACATCATCTATTACTTTTGTGGCCTTTAAACCTTTAAGCCTTTCAAATTGCGCTAAGACGCTTAAAGGATCAAATTTCAGGGTATTATTAACGACAAAGTTTTGGTCGTTAATAAACCTACATAATTCATCAAACTCCAGCGTGAGAACTCCCCATAAAGCGTCTGAATACTTAGCACTGAAAATAGGGTCATTGCCTTTTACGATGCCAGTAAATGAATTCTGGTCGGTACTACCTGTGATGTTACGAATGTAAACAATCTCGGAATTCACTGGCTTGGATTTATCTTGAATATCACTAAATGTCACAGTATTTTCAATATCTGAGAAATAGTAGTTTGGTGATTGTCTTGATTGATACAGCTTACGCTGGTCGCCGATTAGACGATTTAAGAGGCCCATTACCGTATTTATGCTAACTTCACGTTTTATAAAATTAGCATATTGATCATTTACTCGTTTAGATAAACAAGTCATAGAGCCTATAAATGCTCGCCCATTTGGGGGCAAAGGTTCACTATTAGAGCCATCTAAAAACGAGTTTCGCCAAGAGGCTTCATAATGGATAGTTATTCGCATGTGTACATCTATTTTGCGTAAAAATAAGTGGCATATTCAGCGCTGGGCATTTCTGATATGTTATCTTCATCGCGTTTAATGCGCATCATTTTGTGGCTATCGTTGTAATCTACTAAAACGCTATCCACGTACATATAGCCTTTGGCTTGCTTAATACTTAACTCAGCTACCATGCGAATGGTCTCTGTCACTAAAATATCAATGGCCACCTTATCAAGCAAAATACCGACTTCACCTTCTTCAAAAATAGTGCCCGCACGTACATAATTAGCATGAAAAGTGGCTATCGGATTTTTAGAAGGGTCTATGCTTTTAATAAACGATTGCACGGCCTCTGCTACTTTTTCACCTTCCCCAGTTTTTATGATCATGGAGGCGCGGTCAAACTTTTTATCTAGCGAAATAAATTCAAGTTGCTCAATACTGATTGAGCCGTAGGCTAAATATTTTGTTTCGCCAAAAGTAGTTTTTGAGAAAAATGAGTTACTGGCTACATCCTTGCCTTTATCATCTTTGCCTTTTTCTTTTGAGCCAGAACGCCCCATTTGCTCAAAATTACCATTACCCAGTTGATCAACAAAATCTTCTAACAATAGTGGGCTAGTGCGTTTGCATTGGCTGGATGGCACAACATAGCCGCGAATTAAGCCTGTGATTGAAGCCAATACATTGTCTAGGTTTTTATCTTTAGCGTAATGCAAATCAAACGCCTGGTCTCTAAATAGATGATGTCGGACACAGTTTTGGCTGATATACATAGGCGTTTCTTTAAAATCTATATCAGATGGCTCTTTTTTATATTTGTAGCCTGTTTCTTTAACTCTTCCCGTTAAGTTTGTGTAGCCTCTTAATTTGGGTAAAGTATGATTATCAACTGTATTGCCGCCGTCTCCCGTGAGCGTAGTCGGCCCATTCCAATTAACTACGCCATACCCATAAGCAATCACTTTAAAATCTACACTTTTAATGCCTGTAATTTTTTGCATAACTTAATCCTCTTTTGATGTTAATTGTTTGATTGAAATTGAGCCTACGGGTTGTTTATCGCAGATGGCGTAGTAAATCGCATGGCTATGCCGTGCACTCTCACCGCCTACCTTATCTAAACCACTGGGAGTGTAGCTAAGGTAAACAGGGAATTCTGGGTCTCTTGCCTCGTTAAGCAAGATAAAATCTTTATGTGCTTTTACGCCGCCCATAATGTTGTGATGTTTGTTTTTCATATAAGCTAGCAAGTCTTTATCGCTATCGCTATAGCCTTTTATTTCTTCTGTTTTAGCGGTTATGTTATCAAATTCATCTCGCTCGCTGATAGGTAGCTGGTAGGCGTATTGCTCTAAAAACTTTGGCTGGGTTGGGTTATTTACATCACAAACAGCCATTTGCACAAAACGATTGTCGCCACGTAAAGAATTTCTGCTAATCTTTACACCCGCTTTATCTTGGATTTTTTTAGATGGTATCGTAATGGGATCTATCACTTTGTCGTTAATAAGCTGTACGCTCCTTTTAAGTGAGGCAACTAAATCGGACTCTACGGCAGGTATTGCCTTTGTATTGGGTTGATAGAATTTTTTATATAAGTCATATATCGCTGATAACTTAAAGGTTTTCTCGCCTATCTTGTCTTGCAAATAATCATACCAAGCCTTGGCTGATTGTAATGAATGCATGCTATTTAAAAATCTTGAACTGCTGCCTTTAGATTTCCCCTTTATCACATCCTCAGTGATTGCCACTGTCAGCACATTGGTGGTTTGGTGGTTTTGTCCAAAGCGGTCTAAGCGACCTAATCTTTGCAGCATATTTTCTGGTGAGGTCATTTCGGTCACCATGTAGTCACAGCTAATATTTAACGAAGCTTGAACGATAGGCCCGCTGCGCAACACTGTAAATTTATTGGTGCCCTCTTTTTTAAAGCACTCATAAACTTCGTCAAACCAAGCTTTTTTGTCGCTTTTTTTGAATTTTGAATGCAACAGCACCGCATTTTCTTGATGCTGGTTTATAATAAAGCTCTTTTGAGCGGTAATTGCGGTATTGCTGATCACAAATGTTTTTGATTGATGGGATTGGTAAAATGGATTTTCTGCTTGCTTGGTTTCATCAAACTTTTTAAATTCAATGCGGTATTCACTTAAATTGAAAGAAGGCATCTCAATAATGTCTTCTCGGTCAATTTCTAATATTTGACGTAGATATAAATATTGTGGGGTGGCAGAAACCAATAGCGTATTTGCCAATTGCCCTTGCTGTTTTTTGCAATCTATTAATTCAGCAAAGAGCAAATTGAATGCAGGCATATTGATGTATTCGTGATACTCATCAAACACAATATGCGCGTTGAGAAAGTTGATTAAAGTATTTGCCTTGGTGTGCGTGATAATGGCACCAACAATCTGATCAATGGTGGTAATTACGATGTCGCCTGAAAAATAATCTTCCTCTAAAGTAGGTTTATTCCATTGATTGGTAAACTTAAACTCGCCTGTGTTAATTTCTATTGTTGCATCTGGCAAATATTGCTCTGAGGTAAGCTCATGAAATAAGCCTTGGCAAATTTGCACCCTAGGGCAAACCCAAATAATTTGTTGTGCTTTTTTTAATTTCGCCCATTCAAGAGCAATTTTAGTTTTGCCACAACCTGCAGCACCAGCGAGTACGGCAATACTGTCGGCTTTTAGCAATTGACTCGCGACTTCTGCTTGTTTTGTTGTGCGTTCGCCTGTTGGAAATTGCGTTAAACACGTTTCAATATGTGAGCATAAGCTGCTTTCTAACAAAAGCTGCTCTGCAACAAAAGCATCTAATGTTTTGTTTTTGATGTAGTCGTGTAAATCGTTTGGCGAAAATGCAGAGACCCATCTATCGGCTGAAATAAGACACGCCCTGACAATATTATTATTCGCATTCTGTTGAATTTGGCTTACATAGTTTTGAGCATTTTCTTCTGCTTCATATTTTTTATAACTGGGTAAAGGCAATTCACCTTGGCTTGTGATTACGTCTAAATCATAGGTTTCGCTATAGATTTTAGCTATGACAGAATCATCTGTTGCGCGATAATCTTTATCAAAACTTTCTACGTTTTTAAGTAATTGAATGGCTTTCGTCAATGCTTCAGTAAAGCTTAAATCTTTGAGATTACCTGTGAATTTTTTGTGTATATCGCCATGGGTGGAAAAGCCCTCATTTACCTTGCGAAAAGGTTTGGCGTGATGCCAATAAATAGCGTGTTTGACGGTTTGTTTACAACCCGTATTGATTTGCTTTAATGCGCTGTTATCAAGCAAATGGTAGAGTAAAACAGAAATTTCATTGTGCCTTGGATGCTTATCAAAAGTAAATTTTTCGTCTATATGCTGGCCATCCTCTGCAATGAAATCTTTTTTCTTAGGGTTTTTTACCCAGTCTTGAAAACATGGATCAATTTTGCCTAAATCGTGCAAGCAACCAGCTACAAAGGTAGCAATTGATTGCTTATCTTGATCAGGCAAAAGACGTTTATGCAACTGCTCCGCTACATACCCTACTGCAAATAAATGCTCATCTAATCTTTGTAAATGCGTATTTGCATAAAGCGTATTCGGGTTAGGTTTACTGATGACAGATATATCCATAAATAGCTCTTTACTGGTTGTGTTGACGGGAACAATACCTTGTTGACTAAATTGACTGCGATTCCCCACCACCCAAACCAGCTCACTACGGCTTCTTGAGCGTATCCAGTGGCAGGAAACAGCGGTGTTTTTGCTGGCGGTTTTTCTTAAGAGTTTTTTAACGGCTATGAGGCCGTCTTCAGTTATTACGGTTTGCCATGTGTTATCACCTATGCGGTTGGCAAAGGCATCTAGCACTCGCCGGGTGCGGGTGAGCGACTTTTTTTGGCATTGGCTAACAAAGGTGACCATCATAGTGCGTCATCCTCCGCTTGCGTTGTGAGCGCATGGCGTTTAACCGTATCAAACATAAAATCTAGGGCTTTATGCTCGGTAAATTTTTGTAGAATTTGTTGCCTAAACTCTTCTTCGCTCATTTTTTCTTTGGCGCAAACAAACGCCCAAGGTAACACTATGGCATCTTTGATTAAATCAGCGACATCAAATACCAGTGCGCCACGCCTTGTTTTGCCGTGCATAACGGCAAAGCCGTGTGGTATGCCCAACACCCATAAAGTAGTGGCGGCTAGGCCATAGGCTAAATAATTTCCATGGTTGAGAAAGCTGTTTGCAAGATCTTGCCCATCTTGCTGGCGACTAAAGTCTCTTTGTGCGGTTAAGCTAGCCACTGTTTTATAGAGCTGCTTAGTTAAACTTGCCTCACTCATGAGCAAATCACCTACTTTGCTGACCGCTTTAATATGCTGGCTGTAGCGTTGCAGTGCTTGCTGGGTTTGTGTGTCCTCGCTATCAAAACCTTCTGCTTTGAGTTCTTTATCTTTATGCCATGCGGTTTTGAGGTATTCAATGCGTGCTTGCTGAAAAGATTTTGCAACGACTAATCTTTGGCTTTCATCGAACCAAAATTTAAGCCAGCCTTGCACGTATTCGGTGGGTCGGTATTCGCTTTGCGGTGTAAACCATTCAATTTCGCTACCTGCAAAAAGTGGCGTGCCCCCGCCGCCACAAAAGCCAACTAACACCCCTGCACTCACTATCATGCGCATAGCCGCTTGGGTGATAGATGTGCCAGTTCCTAGCAAAATTACAGTGGTATTGGCTATTGGAATGTTCCAATAGTGATTTTCATCTATGGCTTCTGTAAGGTAGAGCACTCGTCCATCTTTTTGCATGACGCGACAATGCTCTAGCAAATAAATATTGGCTCGTTTAGAGTGCAAAATTGCTTTTAGATCGGTTAGCTGATCCACAAGATTCTTATTATAGTTTTAGTTTTCTGTAACCGACAGCCCTGAAATTGTTACATCACAACCAGAACAACCGGATACGGGAGCTGATAGAACGCCAAACGAAACAGCATTTCCATTGTATCTATATCCTTATTGACTCCATCCATGTAATGCACCTTGGGATTGGTTATAGCTACCCATTATTTTGAATACCCAGTATCAGGTCCAGCGCCAGCTAATCCGACAGTTAATCAGATCGCCTACCTTAGCATTCGCTCCTGGTTATTCTCGAGAATGGCGCTCCCAGGGCTTCGCCTACTCTTATATTCTACGGCGAGGCGTTAGCACTTAGAGGTGGACCAGAAGTAACTCCTTACTAATAATCTTGAAGAGTAACGAAGCTCCAATGATCAATTTGCTTTACTTATAAATCGCCCTAGACTGTAATCCACAGATTTTTGAT
>CANNJI010000133.1 GCA_947504875.1 Legionellaceae bacterium | reverse complement strand
TTCAAACATCTATCTGTATTCAAAGATAAGGTATTGAAAAAAGGCGTGGATAATCATTGTATTAATCAACTAGAAGCAGATGAAATTTATAATAAAGTCCCATCTTTTAAAAAGATTTATGGTTATATTGCTGGTTTAGTTAGTAGTGATACGAATAAGGACGATTATGCATATGAAGGCTTGATGGGTAGAACTAATTTTACAATCACCAACTGGTCAGGAAAATATGAAGAAAATTATTTAGAGATTGTTAAAAAAGACAATAAGGCTAAAAATGTAAAGTTCGCAGGTATCGGTAGCTTCACACAATCTAATAGACATATATATGGTCTGGCAGGGTTAAAAAATAGTAACGAAGATTGGAAAACTATGCTTGTAGATAAGATATAGATTTATTACACATTGTGTTTTTGCAATCACTGTTGATTGCACTTGATTTTTGATTATCTGTCACCCAGTCAATTTGAAATAAAAAGACAACTGGTTAAAAGAGTGCGCAGACTTTGTTATTGCTATAAAACTTGCTATATTGGGGGGCAATAGTTATCAAAATAACTAACTCACAAAGCACATCAATCCCATGTCAGAAGAGTTGTAGTGATTTATGAAAATAAATGAAATTTTCAGATATGCCAGACCATATTCGTCTAAGCTAGAATTTATTGATGACCTACCTAATTTTTTCTTTGCAACAGATTTATTAGGCAGTAGAAAAACATTGCTTGATGCGGGTATAAATAGTCCTGCAATTTTGAAGGCGCAAGATGGCGATAGAGTACCTGTAATCCTGATTAGAAGTAGTGCGCATAAAGCTGGATCAGAAGACACTCCATGGCAGGATTTATTTAGGCCAGATTTCGGACACATTAGGTATTTTGGTGACAATAAATCACCAAAAAAATCACCTGAACGTGCGGCAGGAAATGCATTGCTTTTATCTCAGTTTAAACTTCACCATTCAACAATCAAAGAAGAAAGGCTTCATGCTTGCCCAATACTGGCATTCAGAGCAGTTTCATATAGTGACTTCTCTCCCTTCATTCGGCTATCAAGCTATCAAAGTCATATTGAGTTTGCGCAGATCTACGAGGAGAAAACCAAGGCTATGTCTGCTGTTACTCCAACAGTACGAAAGCTAGCAGATCAGATTACGCAGGGGATCACAGAACCAAAGGAACAAGCCAGAGCGCTCTATAATTGGGTGAGCCGGGAAATTCGATATGTAGCGATCTACCTAGGGGATGGCGGGTACGTTCCACATTTTTCTGATAGCATTATTCGTAACCGTTATGGTGACTGCAAAGATAAGAATACCCTGTTAGTTGCACTTCTTTCTGCGAAGGGGATCGAGGCCAGCTCTGCTCTTATTAATTCAAGTAGCTCCTACGTTCTACCCAATCTTGTCACACTCAACACATTCAACCACGTGATCACATATCTGCCTCAATGGGACATGTATGTGGATGCGACACAAGAGTTTGCACCCTTTGGTGTACTCGCCTTCCTTGAGTTGGATAAACCCACTCTACTCACCGCACTTGGTAGGGTTGGCCGAACCCAGAAGCCGGATGCAGCTCAGAATAAAGTGAGTACGAGAGTAACCATGACGGTTGATCCAGATGGAAAAATCCATGGAACTTCACATACCCATTATTTTGGGGTCGAAGACCTTGAAGCGCGACCTAATTATGAGGGCATCGGAAGCGTCCGAGAGAAAAAGATAATTGACGATCATTTAGGGATATTTCGTCAAATAGGCACCGGTAAATTCATTCCAAGTGATCCTTACGACCTAAACTATCCATTTGAAGTGAAGACCGAATTCTCGATCGAAGCAATTACTAATATGCCGGGGTATGGGGCAATGGGTGTGCCGGTTGGTCTTTCTCCGGGAGAGCTCTATATCGTATCGAACCAAAGATCCCATGAAGATTTCGCCCCCCCCCTTATAGGTGCACTTCTCGCACGATTGAGGAGCACTACTTTATAGAGTTTCCAACTAACGTGAGGGTTACTCGAGTTCCTCAAGACATCACTTATAAAGAAGGTGACATTTACTATCAGTCTAGCTATGCCCAGAATGGTAACAGGGTGGAGGTCAAGAGATCACTATATACACAATATCCTGGTGCAGTATGTCAAGCGGAGGAGTTAAGGCAATTCAGTGCATTCTTTCCAGTGTTCTTGAGTGACATGCGTGGCCAGATTTTTTATGAGTAAGCGTCACCAGAGTTTGTAAAAAGGTTCTCTGGGAACAGCTGTTGTGTTATTTTGATGATTTTCTGATATCGCTGGAAAAGAAAAAAATTTCAAATAAAAATATGGACTTAATGCAAGCAAGATAACAAGTGATAAAAAAAATATAAACTTACCAATACCGATTGAAATTTCTTTCCCTAAAGTAACTTGACGTATAACGGGCTGGTATTTATTAGTATCATTTTTTTTATCATTGCTCTTTAAAGCATCAAGCCTGTTAATTATGTCATTTAAGTAAGATAATAAATCTTGGTTTGGTTCATTCCTTTTTGGTTCAAGCACCCTTGCATCATCTAAAGCATCAATGGATTGCAGCAAGGCAGCCTTGTGTGATTTTTCTATAGAAAGGGTCGTAACACTTTCACGTAAACCCGCAAGTATTTTTTTTACAGATGTCTTTGTATTAAAATTTAAACTCAACTCATTATTTTGAATAACCAGCTTAGCATTAATTTCTTTCAATTGTGAGACTTCTGCTAATTGTTTTTTTAATTCAGCAGCAGATCTTCCAAAATAAGTGATCAAGTCTTCAGTTGGGGAGTAACTTTCTGGAAGGCTTATTAAGTGCTTGATATTTTTTACTTCTACTGATTGACCCAACAACAAATAAAGAACTCTTGAAAATTTTGCACAGTCGTTATCTGCAACAATACAATTTCGCTCAATTGAGCTGGAAATGTTTTGCAAAGTACTGTCAATATTTTTATTGTCGGCTCGAATATATAGGGTTTCTGGACGAGAGGTTACATCAAATACGATTCCTTTATCTGCAACGGGTAGCACATTGATACTTGAAACATAATTAGGTAAATATTTTTCATGAATTTGGATGCAGACCTGCTGTATAGATTCAACTGGATCTTGCCGCACAAGTAAGTCACAAACCTCACGTAAGGTACTAATAATTAAACTGGTATGGATTGGGATAGCATCAATAAGCCATACACCAACTCCATTATAGTTACCCCTGTCACCGTACCGGTCATCCTTACCATAGGAATAGACACCGATCCATGTGATTAACTTATCTGCTCGCTTATGCCGGGATAACTCAACAACATATTCGCCTTGAGCGGGAAAAACATCGTTGTGCAAACCCACTAAGTCCTGGTCTGGTAACCACCCCGGTCTTTTATTGACGCCAATAATTTTGGATTTTAGTCCGGCAGAGTAATAATGTAGCTCTATAAATGTGTCAGTGTGCGTCATAGCCTACAATCATTAATTTAACACTCTATTAATTATTTCATTTATGCGATCAATAAACGTCTTTTTAGGTGGGATTGGTTTTGGCAGTAAGACCAATCTTTTATTTATCTCTGGATCATTTCCAGTAGCGTTACCATAGAGCCAATTCCACATTGTTTGAGGGTATCTATTAAGAATAGACTTCAGTTCTGGTGTGGTAGCCATGGAAATAGCTGTGCCATGCATAATCCCTGAACTGTATTGCATTAAGCTCTTCTGCGATAAATCTAAAGCTAACTTATTGAAAGCTGCAAATCCTCTCTGATAAGTGCTCTCCGCAACAGTCTTAACATCATTAGGTTCAGCGCACTTTAACATCTCTATAATTTCATTATTTCCCGAGGCATCCCATTTAGTAATTAAAAACATATGAGCATCATTCTGTTTAAAAACCCTAGACTTTTCATAAGCGTCAAATACGCCAACCAACGCCTTGTTAGCGTCCGTAATATCTTTCTTATCCTTATCCAGGTTGTCTCTGTTATTAACCGGAGCATTAGTTTGCGCAAATGGAGCTAAATGAATAAACGAAGCTCCCTTCGGGTAACACATAAGGATTGAGTTAATTTCATCTTTTAATTCAGGGAAGTACCTCTCCGTGTCCTTTTCGTGGTGATACCATTCGCCATTACTTTCCATAAAAGCAAAACGCATTACGGGTAAATTTTTTGGCTTTATTTCAATTGGGATGAAAAATGGACGCTTGTTCCTGGTGGCCATAGGTACTCTTCCCTCTATAAAATCTTCTACATTTTTAAAAAAGGAAGATACGACTGGGCTATCAGAAATAGAATCGGAAGTTAAAGAGTTTCCGAAATAAATTCCGACTTCATTTAAGTCATTTTTAAGGTAACTAAACAACGAGCAAAGAAGGGTAGATTTTCCAGAATTAGCAGAGCCAAAGATAATAACTGGGTGATATCCCTCCTCATTCATTTTTTGTGCTAACTCTCGACCAATCTCGCAATAATTAACCTCACCCACCATCTCGGCGCTAACCTCACGGGAAACATTTTCTGAGGGTACAGTTTCCGGCGGGGCTATGTTATCCGAACCATCACTTGACTTCACTACATATTTCTTTTGCGCTGCCATATAGTTGTCCTAATTTTCATTACCAAGGGGTTGAAATGTCGGTCGATTGTTGCCGACTTTTTTTAGTAGGTAACGCTCTTCTCAATTCAGACAGTTTGCTAAATAAATGAATTAAAATCCAGTCAAAAAACAGCGCTAAAGATAAATACACATATGTTGACATCTGATCTCTTCTAGAAATAATCAAATTAATAATCTGACTCCATTCTCCAAGATTTTTAACGGAGTTCAAATCCAGTGAACTGGGAACATTTTCCTTGGTTGAGAATCCATTTAACCTCAGCGCAATAGCTTGATATTTACTTGCAACATCATCAAGACTATCTCTGGCTTCTTTTAATAAATCTTGGTTTTTATTTATATGGTCCTTTAATTTATTTAGTTGAATTTGCGCGTTCTCTTCAACAAGAATGACTTCATCAGCTAGAGAATTGGTCTGGATATAATCTGCCTTCGTAAATTCATCGCTCTTGATTAATAACTCTTTAACTATCGTTTCATAACTCTTAATTGTATCGTCTATATTTTTACAAGTAGTTGAACCTGAAAGAACCTGAAAATTTTTCAACTCTTGTTCAATCTTTTTTGCCAATTCTTTAGCAACCGGACCTTGGCCACAATTTTGAGGATTGCGTAACTCGGCGATGAATAATTCCAACAAAGTCTCCACTCTGGCTTTTTTTGCCTCAATAGCTGGATTTTTTAGTATTGTATTTGCAGAATTTTTTAGTTTAGTAAAGCTAGCTTGGGAATTATCAATAGTTTCTTGAAATATACGTTTGCCTTCAAGGTTTATCATTAATGCATTAAAAACGCCCACAGCGCTTAAAATAAACAGCAATACAAATAATGGAATATTACCTTTTATTTTCTCGTTGCTAGACCCTATAAATTTTGCTAAACCCCATGCTAGAGCAGCCAAACCAATACCAGAAATAAAAGCCAATCCTAGATTTTGTTTTACAAATAAATTGTAATAACCGTTAGATAAAACCAAAACGAATACCATAGAAAACACAAACACAACCCATTGTAAGGTTCTATGTTGTACTAAATTTTCATTTATTATCTGGGTCATTCTGGCCTCATTTATTTTGATGGTATTGAATAAGTTATTCAGATTTCTAACGTACTTTGTAAATGAATCACGTCAACGTTACAACGTTACAACGTTACAACATTACTTAAGTAAAGTACAACCAGAGACTTCATTTTTTGTTCGGCTGTGGGACGAACTTGTCTACCTTCTTTCGAAATTCACTCGCCAAGAACTTATAAGCGACATTCTTTATCTTCCCAAATTCCTCGTTGAATATTTTCTCGCCATCGACCACTTGGGCAATTCGTGGCTTCGTAAGCTTATCAATCGGTTTACCTAAAATCTCGCACTTGCCACCCGCATTCTTCGTGATAAAGAAAAATTCCTTGGTTTTAAAATTGAGACTCAGGGATGTGGTCCGGCAGCTATCTGGCTTGCTTGGATATTCGGCATCAATTGTGTCATTACTCCAGCGCGTCACCGCGTAGCTCTCGGTATTGTTGATCATCACTCGGTATTGCTGCGCCCAAGAGTTCTGGTCTGGAAGCACTAGATTGACTTCCTGCACTTCGCATGACATCTCCGATTTTAGACACGTTATCTTATTATGATTGATAGGCCATGCAATGCTGTCATCTAATATGGTGACAGTTCCTTCGATCATTCCATAATAATCGGCTGTCTTGGAGCTAAAGAACCGGCCCGGAAAGGAAATCTTGGAGAGCTTCTGCAAGTCAGAGCGATAATCAAGTTGTTGAATCTGATACACCGTCAGCACTCCTGTCGGCTGATCGCCCAAGTCAGCTTGAAAGGCTCTGATTGCTGAGGCGTAATCATGGATGCCGGGGTACATAAGCTGATTCAGTTGCATTCCGAAAAGCAGCTCCGAATCTACA
>CANNJI010000132.1 GCA_947504875.1 Legionellaceae bacterium | reverse complement strand
CAAAATACTTCGATATGACTGAGTTTTGGGAATGGAAAAACGAAAAAAATGCTGCTGAAACTCAAAGTAATGTGATTGCAATTAATCAGTAAAAAATTAGGGGTGAGGATAAAAATGGATCTTTACAGCAACTTTAGGACTTGATCTTTGTTGCCTCAGTTACAGTTGTGTAAGCCTCTATGATGGTTCTATTCTTATGATCAACGTAATTGCCTTTGAGCGTTTGTTCTTGACAAACTATATTTAAGTCCTCCATCGCTTTACAAAATTCTGCGATTCTTTCTCTACTTTTTTTAACTTGTGCATCTTGAGGAGATTGGCCATCGGTCGACGGAAATATAGTCTTCAACGCCCCACCTTCTTTTAGCCAATCATGTGGCTGTAATGGATTTTTGACGCCACTTGGTGTTTTTTTCTCTTCACTAGGTTCTGTCGGCTTGGATGGACTTATGCCCGAGTGAGCCGAGGGGGGAGTCTCTTCGTTAGGAAGCGTCATTTCTAAAAGCTCCGCCGGCTCGAACTCATACTCGTCAACAAACGTTTGAACCTTGGTTTCTTCATCCAGCCTAGGGGGGCTCATTTTATCACTTGCAGTTTCATCAATAACACCTTTAACGTAATTCGTTAATTCATGTTGAAACAAATTAATATGACACCCTAAGGCGAGTTTTTCATTGATCTCCGCTGTCCCATACAGATTATCAACGAATATATTTGCCAAATGTTTAGTCGAACCAGGAAGCACAGAAATAGCCAGCGTTCTATTTTGTGGCAGTAGTGAAAACTCATCGGCCATATAATCAAAAAACGCTTTTCCTACAGAGCTGGATGCTGCCGTCATTTCTAATGACAACTGCTGATTAGCCCAAATATCATAAGCGAATGTTTGTCTTAATATCGAGAGCGCGGCCAGCGCTTTAATGGGTTCTATTCCGCTTAGAATGGTATATAGGCTGTTGGGTTGATCAACAATTTTGTTTAATCGAGTATTACATGACGCATTATTTTCATCCTGCTCAGTATACGAATCAATATAGGAACGCAAAGCATCAGTGATACGAGTAGGGAGCGTCGTTGCACCCGCGGCTATACCCACAACAGCTGTTGCACCTGATGGGGCGCCAGAACAATGCGAAACTATAGCCGCCTTAGCGGCACGAGTAAGAGCACGCTCAGTTATTTCCGTAGCAGTATCATCAGGGGATGGGCGTTGTTGCAATCGTTTTAATATCTCAATCCCTGTGCTTTTATCATATTTATTTAAAACCCAATTGAGCTCCGCTGGTGTAGCAATGAGATCGCAAAGATCAGCATGAGAACCTAGATGTGTTAAAGCTTCTACTTTAAATGAGCGAAAACGTTGGACATAAACCTCAGACCGATCAAGAGCAGGCTGTATGCTTTCAACTGTATAATACCCATCTAAAGGTGAAATACCTAAAATTTCAAATAATTGTTTGTTCATAAAACCTAAACCCCATATCAATAAGATATGGTTTTAATTATAACACATTAAAGTCATGCTGTCTTATTTTTGAACTTAATTTCCGCGACTAGTTTTGAAGAATTATCAAATAAAATAATCAAAAAAAAGACTTTTCGTTTAAGCCAAGAAATAGATCACGTGCAAATAAGCGATAGATGAAGTCTATCAGCGCGATAATACCGTATGCATTCGCGTGGTTATCGGGCGTGTCACCATTACGCCTGATTGGCTTTTGATTTATAAAGTTGTTGTCGTAATGTATGGGGAGTTACCAATGAGCGTATTCATAAGATACGAACGTAGACTAACAATGGGCAATAGAATAAAATGCTGAGTTATTTATGTTTACAATGAAAGGGTTTGCATGCCTGATTTTTATGATGATTTTACTAAAAGGCGAACATTTGCCATTATTTCACATCCAGATGCCGGGAAAACCACCGTAACTGAAAAGTTATTGCTTTTTGGAGGTGCAATTCAACTTGCTGGCACAGTCAAAGGACGGAAAGCAACCCGACATGCAACATCCGATTGGATGGAAATGGAAAAAGAGCGTGGTATTTCTGTCACAACTTCCGTGATGCAATTTATTCATAATGAACACGTGATGAATTTATTGGATACACCAGGCCATGAAGACTTTTCCGAAGATACCTACCGAACATTAACTGCTGTTGACTCAGCGTTAATGGTAATCGACGTAGCGAAAGGGGTTGAGGAGCGCACCGTAAAGTTGATGGATGTTTGCCGTCTTCGTGATACGCCTATTATGACATTCATTAATAAACTGGACCGTGAAGGACGCGAGCCTATTGATTTATTAGATGAAGTTGAAACTGTTCTTAATATTAAATGTGCACCCATTACTTGGCCCGTCGGGATGGGTAAGCGTTTCAAAGGGATCTATCATTTACAGCGAGATGCTGTATATCTTTATCAATCAGGGAAAAATGCAAAAACACAGGAAGCTGTTGAGATTCAAGGACTTGATAATCCATTGTTGGATGAATTATTAGGTGATATGGCACTTGAATTGCGTGATGAGTTGGCTTTAGTTAAAGGTGCATCTCATGCTTTTGATCTTGATGCATATTTAGCTGGAACATTAACACCGGTCTATTTTGGATCGGCCATTAATAATTTTGGAATTAAGGAATTATTGGATGATTTTGCGTTGTTTGCACCGGGTCCTAGTCCCCGAGAAGCAGAGCAGCGTAGTGTTTTACCTAGCGAAAAGACGTTTAGTGGATTTGTCTTCAAAATTCAAGCCAATATGGACCCTAAACATCGAGACCGTATTGCTTTTTTAAGGATTTGTTCTGGTCAATTTCGAAAAGGGATGAAAGTATCCCATCTTCGTTTGGGTAAGGACATACAAATTTCAACGGCACTGACCTTTATGGCAGGGGACAGATCAGCTGCTGCAAGTGCATTGCCTGGTGATATTATTGGTATTCATAATCATGGAACCATTCGTATTGGAGATGTTTTTACTGAAGGCGAATTCCTAAAATTTACGGGGATCCCCAATTTTGCACCAGAATTGTATCGTTCTGTTCGATTAACCGATCCACTTCGGAGTAAAGCACTTTTAAAAGGATTAATTGAACTGTCAGAAGAGGGGGCTACGCAAGTTTTTCGTCCACTCAACAGTAATCAATTAATTTTAGGGGCAGTGGGTGTATTACAGTTTGACGTGGTTGCCCATCGGTTGAAACATGAGTACAACGTAGACTGTAAATACGAACCAGCCAGCATTTCTTGCGCACGGTGGGTTTTTTCAGAAGATGACAAAGCAATGAGCGATTTTAGAGCGAAGGCTTTTGATAATTTGGCATTAGATGGTGGCGACGCATTAATTTATTTAGCACCTACACGCGTAAATTTGAGCCTCGCTCAAGAGCGTTACCCCCTCATCCATTTTTCTGCGACAAGGGAGCATTAAGACATTTAAGAATAGACAGCAGAGCATCGTGCAACAATGGACTTATCACCATGGTTGATAAGTTCAACTTTTGCACCTGAGATTGCTGTTATGTAGAATGTATCGCTAGGATGAACAACTAAACTCATTTCATCCCCAGAGGCAAGAGGGGTTTCGTTTATAGTACCTGATTTACGCAACAATTTGAAAGAAATAAAGTTATCATCGTCTTCGCTCATGATTGAACAACTTGCTTTTATACTCCACATGAAAATGTTTGAAAAGACAACTGGATCTTTAGAGGGTAGTTCATAATCATAAGCAGGACCTGCTTGAAGGGTGTAATTTTGTATCGCAAATGATTGACTAGAGAACATTCCGCCCGCCAAAAGTAGTGCACATCCAATGGTTCTTAGCATATTAAACTCCTCAGTATATTCGTTAATCTAAAGTTAAAACGATTTTTTCAAATTATCACATTTACAATATAGCTGTCTACAATTAACGACAAAGAAGTAAAATTGTACCATAAGTGTTTTTTTATGTCCATTCATAGAAGGGATGACGAGTCTCCTCATAAAAAATGTTAGCGAAAGTAAGAAGTTTTTGATTCGTTGCCTCAATATTAATGTTACTGAAGATTGAAAAATGGACATGACATGGGGAAACCATCAATGGAGCTTTATCTAAACAGTCTGTCAAAACGGCCTCTGATTGAAGCTAATCATAAAACATCCAAATGCGTCTAAAATGCGCTTAGTCTACACGGTTCACGGTTTTTTTGCGATAGAACTCCTAATGGAGTCTCCATGAGAAAAAAATTAAAAAAACCTCGATAGATTTGATTGAAGTATATTTATAGAGTATATATTATATAAATAATAGGAGGTGGTATGACTAACTTAGCTATTTTAGACTCGTCCCATGATTTAAATAATGATATTTTAAAGCGCAATACACACAATGCAATTGCTCTTTTTCGGCATTGGGAATTAAAAAATGATGAGGAGTGTAATCTTTTTGGCGGCATCAGTCCTGCACAACTGGCTAAATTTAAAAGGGGAACCGCCTTCATCTCAGGCCGTGATACTATTGAGCGCGTTGGTAATTTATTAGGTATTCATAAAAATCTAAGAATTCTTTACCCTTATAATCGTGAGGTCGTGTACCACTGGGTTAAAGGCCGAAACCTTACATTACATAACTTAAGTCCTTTAGATATCATGTTAGAGTACGGTTATATTGGCATTGCTCAAATAAGACGGTTTACCGATCATATCAGAGGCCAATAGTGATGACTTTATTTGATCACGCCGTTGATTATTCAAAAGATGTTTTTCGAAACATTAGGGGTATAAAAGCCGTTCAACACTTATTTGATGATTTGAGTGATGATCCGTTAAATTGGGATGCTGCAAATATGATTGATGTTTATACTCATCCATTATTAACAAATGCTCCATTAATCCAGAGAGCCTTTGACTATAGTAAAAATGATTTTATCGACTATCCTTTTGAAAACATTACCGCATCGCGCTACAATGATGGTTCGATAGCGTGTTGGTATGGATCAGAAACATTAGAAACAACCATATATGAAACAAGATACCATTTTATCCAAGAAATTCTTAATTCTCGGGATGTCTTTTCCACAGAAAAAACAATCACAATTGATAGGCGCGTTGCTTTAGTTAATTGCCATGGATTGGCTTTTGATTTGTCTCATAAAGCGAAAGAGTTTCATTGGCTAGTAGATTCAGTTAATTACACCAGGTGCCAAGAGATAGGCAGACGCGTTGCTCGTGAAGGGCATCCTTTGTTAATGGTGCCATCCGCTAGGCAAGTAGATGGGATTAATTTAGTGGTTTTTAATCAAAATGTACTTTCAGATGTACGAGATTATTGTAATTTACAATACGTTTATGATTTGAATACAGGGCTAACAAGAATATATCGCGGTAGAGTGGAGTTAAAAATAGAGCCTAATGCCGTCGACAATGTTTGAGAACAGGGTGGTTCGCGGAGTGATTGTCAAATGAGGCAACAGGAGGATATCCTTATCCTCGAATGATGGCATGAATTTTCAGATTTTTTTTAGCAAGTTTACATCAATTAGCCGCGTTGAATTCGGGCTTAAGGCAAGCATTATTGTCAGACGCTGGCGTTTTCGATGAGTAAGCTGCTTTAAAGAAACAGCTTGAGCCAGCCAACAGACTTAGGCTAGCTGCAGTGCCCCCTAATACTACGGGAATAATACCCATGGATATCGCACCTGTAAGCGCCAATGCTGCAATGAAGAAGCCAGCGCCATAAATTTTGTAAGCAGACGATGATGAGAGACATGCTATTGTAAAGCTAGCATCCCATGATTTTTGTCGGCTATGACGAGGTTCTGATTTTACGTTATCTAACGTAGGACGCAAAACTTCTGCAGCAGTCTCTGTACTGAGATTAAGAAGGGCGTTGTCTTCAACTTTTAATTCCAAAGCAGGAGATTGGCTCTCTTCATCATCTTCAGTGCTCAATGTGCTAGAGACTTCTTCTTCACGTCTAAGCACTAAAGAAAGATCAGGATTTTCTACACGTTCATTCATATGAATATTATCTACAGGCTCTAACGTATCGTAAATTTCCAAGAAAGACATCGCTGTATCAGCCCTCGTAACTGATTCAGGAAGAGTTGGGTATGTATCGAGTATGTCTTCTGCCGTACTTGCATAAGGCCTTTGTAACGGATGAGCAGACTCCCGGATAGAGACAGCAGTTTGTTTAGATTGGTTTGCATAAGCGATATCCACCAGTTTTTTCGCCATTAAGACAAACACTATGGCGGGGATGAAGTAATATGAGTAGGCCTTGATTTCGTCTAAACTTAGAAATCCGAACTCAGCTGTTGATTTTGTCATTTTAACCTCGGTAAAAATAAATAAAAAAATTGTGCATCATGCGAACGTCACTATAGTGACGTAAGGTTTTGAGGCATCACCGTAGCGCTTGATCATGCAAATGTCAATAAAATCAAGTAAAGAGCAGCGATTCCCGCTTAAATCGTATGCCAGCCTAAAAAACACAGGTATGCTTTAAATTTGATCAAAGAAGATTTTGACATCACTTAAACTCCCTTTTCTATTAAAAGAGCACCTACAGGCAATAAAAACTAAGAACGAACTATTTTTATCCGCTCAAAACTAAGCAATTAACCACCCACTTCCAATCGGTGGTGGTCTTGAGCTTGGGT
>CANNJI010000131.1 GCA_947504875.1 Legionellaceae bacterium | reverse complement strand
CCGCTCAAATTGTGCGGCATGGGTTTTATATTGAGGTAAATTTTTTAAAGGGAAGGTTCTTGTTTTGCCTTTGTCATTAGTAAGAGGCAATACATTATTTTGTCTATGTTTGGATGTGATTTCACCAATGCGCCAATAATCCCCCTGCTTAATCCGATTTGAACTAAAATCTTGATTAAACCGAACAACATCTCCCGCTTGATAATAAGATGAAAATCGCATTTGGATGGACTCTAATGATTTAGCCTTAAGCGTTTCTACCTTCATCTCCTCGCCTTTTAATACTCCTTCCTTTTTCAAGCCTTGACGTATAAGTGCTGTGATTTCGGCTCGATTTTTATGCGTTGGCGCAAACACAAGGGTTTCATTTCGACGCTCACTTGAAAGAGATAACCAGGGGTCCTGTGGAAGAACTGACAAAAAGTGGGATTTCAAATTTAAATTGTATTTGAGGTTTTGCAGTAACGAGGTTAGACAAGGCCATTCTAATCCCATCAAGATTTGTTAAGCCTGACCAGGCCCACATTTTATATATGTATCTTTGTATAATGGAGTACATTTCTTCAATAATAGATTTTCCTTGTTTTTAAGATATACATCAAAAAAATTAACCAAATAAGTATTTATAGCGTCAGTTATTTCCCAACCATTTCCTGTTCCAAGAAAACTTGCCATTGCATTATTTAGAGATGTGACTATTTTTCTAATAGGCTCAATTTCAGCTTCTGTTAATTTCACTGTAGGATGGCTAGGTAGAGCAGATAGAGCTTTGGATAAACCCTTGACCAAAGTAATATCGAAAAAATTCACTGGTACTGAAATTTGGGGATGCTGTGGATCTATAAAATACACGGCAAAAACCCATGCATTTTCTTGTTTAGACAATACATAGGTCATTTTATTAAAAGTAGCTATATCTTTATTTGTAAGAGAATGAAACATTACCTTAAGATCAAACCCCTGTTCAATTTGCTGTGTTTTTAGATGATTAAAAAACGTTGTATATACGGGAAGGTACTGCAACGTTGACCAATCAGTAAAATTCATATGATGACTGTATCTATCATTCCGCTCATTGGGAGAAATTCCCACCAAATATCCGTTAGGTGCTAACTGATATGTAACTGGAAGATAGGGGGATGACAATTTTCTAATAGAGTTTATCTGATACATAACTGGGATAGTAAAGTTTTTCAATTCTTTCAAGGGTAGACCGGATTTATCAGGACCAATGTCCAGTGGAGCAATTGCTTGAAACCAATCTGGATTGGCGTGTGCAACAACAGCCAATGACCACGCACCGATCGAATGCCCAAATAAACCGACGTGTTTCAAGTCCATACTGGCAAACAACCCCTTCGCAGGGTGAAACTCATGTAGTTTATTGTATACATAAATTAAATCTTGTGACTGCAAAGGAACGAATTGATCGCCAATAGCCTTATCGTTGTTTGCCATGCTTTGCAAATCTGCTGGCTTAATAATATGTCCATTTGGCAATGCAGTAAGATTAATAAATGGCGTGCTAATACCCACAACAATATAACCATGACTGACTAATTCCGTAATATTATTTTCATACATTTCTGCAGCACAACCAAACCCAGGGCTAAACAATAATACGGGGAATTGTTTATCATTTATGATGGGTGCTTTTTTTAACGAAAAACTTTTGAGGTTGATTAGCTGTTCTAATTGATTTATTTGAATCCCTGGCACCTGTTTTAACATATCCTGTTGAGACGATATAAATGGTGGGTAATAAAGTGAGCCTTGTTGAAGGTGTGCCGTGGTTGGATAATAAATACGTACGATTACCTCATGGCAATGTTTTGTATTTCCTGAGCTAAAATCATCTTGATTTTTACCATTAAAATTAAAATCAGGGCAAGCATCGTGATTAATCCAATGAAAGTCTTCAAAACCAACACTATAAGGCCCAGTTGGGTGCTTCAAAAAACTTCTATTTGGTTGATTCATTCCGATCTGATTTTTAGAATATCCCACTAACACGAGTAATGCGCAGAAGATAAAAATAATAATTTTTGATTTCATTCTATTCCTCAATTGGAGCATTGGATCCAACGAATATGGTATTTATTTCTGAAGCCGGTACCCATCGATACAAAGTTGGAACAGAGATGCCAAGATTTTGTGCAACATCCTTTGGCAAAGAGCCAGAAGAGAGTAATTGTTTAGCCGACTCAATCTTACTTTGGGTCATTTTTCGTTTGCGTCCACCAATTCGCCCCTTGGCTTTGGCGGCAGCTAAACCGGCTTTGGTTCTTTCCGCCATTAATTCTCGTTCCATTTGCGCAAGGCTTGCCATAACATGAAAAAAGAACCGACCTGCTGGCGTAGATGTGTCAACATTATCAGTAATACTCTTAAAGTGAATTTCCTTCTGATGCAATTGATTAACCAAATCAATTAATCCTTTCACAGTTCGACCCAATCGGTCTAGTTTCCAAACGACCAGTGTGTCATTCTTTCTCAATACTTCGAGAGCCATACTGAGCCCTGGGCGATTTGCCTTTGTACCCGAAATTTGATCTTGATAGAGTTTTTCACAACCCACCTCTTTCAATGCAGAAAGTTGAAGATCTAAATTTTGATCGACTGTTGAAACGCGAGCATAACCAACCAGCATGATAATTCCTCTATTGCAACACCCAGCGGCCTTTTTGTTTGATTTCATCGTGCATAGCGTCTGGTGCTAAATCAATTTCCCCAGGCCAGGTGAGTACTCCATATTCAAGATGAGCCTTATTGAAAAGGTCTTGATCTTTAAGTGCTGCAAAAACACCAGCCTTATCACTCATGATTAATTTAACCATTTCAACAATTCCATGTATCCCATCGTTAAACTCAACTTCTAGCTCATAATTGGGCAGTGGTTTTACTTTTGATAATCGCCAGGGAGCCGTGCACACTATTCCAAGGGCGATATTTTCTTTGGCGACTGATTGTTTTCGCATAATGTCCAATCCTCAAGTAATTCAGCGCGGTGCTGAAAAGCCCATTCTAATACTAAAGCCAATGCTCGGCGAGGCATAGAACCTCGAACCACTTCAAGTGTATGAATATCTATAAGCACTTCATATTCTGCATATAAGGCATGAAAATGAGGTGGTGCATGATCACCCCAAAACATTTGAATCAGTATTCCATAAAATGCACTAATTGTTGGCATTAATCTGCTTCCCTCTTTTCTCAAAACTCATATCAAGTATAATGCCGCAAGAAGGTAATATCAATAATGGTTATTGAGAATGTAAAGATCCAATAAACGCGCTGATCTTTTTAAGCCAATTTAATCCGCTCAAAAACGTTCGTTTTCAATAATAGGTATCAGTGTAATCTATGTACAGTACAAGTCGAATTAAACTTTTATCTGATCAAGAAATTGAAGACATCTACGCCATGCCGGAATTTAATAAGGCCGAGCGATCATTGTATTTTTCTTTAACAGATGAGGAAATTCTTTCAGTTAAAAAATATCGAACGGTAAAAGCAAAGATTTACTTCATTCGATTACATGGGTACTTCAAGGCTAAGCAACAGTTTTATAAATTTGATCTCGGCGCAGATCATGACACGCAGTATATTTTAGGCAAGTACTTCGAAGAATGCTTATCGGATCTCACTGGGCAACTTGATTTTAAGACTTATCAAAAACAAAAAAACGATATTCTCATGTTGCTCAACTTTCAAGACTGGCTGCCAATTCATGAACCTCAAGTTAAATCTCATCTGGGTGAATTAATCAAACTGTATCCTAAGGGACACGATGCCTTACGCCAATTACTGAGTTATTTTAGTAACCAACAGATGGTTTTGCCGTCATATCGCACCCTACAAGATCTGTTTACTGATGCTTATGCATTAGAAGATACTCGACTTAATAATCTTCTCTCAACTCTTCCAGAGCCAATAAAAGAACAACTATCCACTTTAATCAATAAAGAGGACGGGATTACTCCTTTAAATATAATACGCTCTGATCAAAAAAATTTTAAATATGCTGCTCTCAAGGCCGAGGTCGATAAAGCTTTAGGAATTGCAGGGTTATATGCGTTTGCAAAAGACTTCCTCCCAGGTCTCAAGATATCCAAAAATGCTATTCGATATTACGCTGATTTAGCGGAACAGTACGCCGCTTCAAGGTTAAGACGGTTAAGTAGACCGCAGCAATGGCTGCAAGCTTTGTGCTTTGTATATCATCGTTATCAACAAATTATGGATCACTTAATCACCAGCTTTATATATCACACCAGGGACATAATGAATGATGGTAAAATTTATGCTGACAAGGCTATGGCCGAACATAGCTCCGGTTTGGTTGTTGATTTACCTAAGTTGGCTAAGTTTCTCAAGTGGTTCCCAAAACGTAAATCAGGGTTGAATCACGATGAACTAAATCAGGCTGCCTACAATATTTTGCCGGAGGAGCAGTTCCCCGCACTTGCTCAATTCTTGGAGGGCAGTGTATTTGATAAAAAAGCCGCCAGATGGGCGTTTTACTTGGAGTCATCACGCCAATTTGCTCTATATCTACGACCTATTATGTTGGCAGTGCCACTTGTGTTTTATAAAAAAGACAGCGATATTATGAAACTTATCGATCTGCTCAAAAAACACTATGGCGCTGGAAAAGGTCCTGCATCCTTTAAAGTGCCAAGTGATTTGGAAGATACTATTTCCAGATCAATGATTCCTTACTTGAAAGAGAATCCAACTGATGAGCATATAGATCCTCATTTGTTTGAGTTTTTTGTCTATCAAAAAATGTATCGTCGCCTAGAAAAAGGCCTGCTCTGTTGTAATGACAGTGTCTCTTATTGTGATATAGATCATGATTTAGTTGATGATGCGTTAGTAGATAATGTTGAAGAAATAGCTAATGAATTTGGTTACCCAAAAATTCCAATATACTGCGGCAATCATCTGGATGAAGTGCTTAACCTGCTAGATATCGCGTGGGATAGGACAACAAAGCGTATAAGATCGGGCGAAAATACTGGGTTCATCATAAAGAAAATAAAAACCGGTGAACAAGAGTGGAGTTTGGGTTACGATAGTCTAGATAAGCTTGATGATGCATTTTTCAAAACCCTTCCACAAGTAGAAATTCCTGATGTTATGATGCACATTGGTGATCATGCTGATATGTGGCGTGCATTTACTCACATGAAAACACGTTATCATAAAAAAAGAAGGCCCGTCCCCCTGGTTGTTAATGCATGTGTATTGTCGGATGCATTCGGTATTGGTGAAGAAAAAATGGCAGACATGTCAGATCTCAGCCATAATCTGTTGCGATCGACTCATGAAGATTTTGTTCGAGTGGACACCTTATGTCCCGCGAACGATATTGCAAGCAATATACTTCATGCCTTACCAATTTTTAAAGAATGGAATTTAATGGATTTGCAATTATTGGCTGATGCTGATGGACAAAAGCTTCCGACCAGTGAAAGCACTATACAATCAAGATACTCTAAAAAATTTCTTGGCAAAGAGCCCGGTATATCCGTGTATACATTAATTGCGAATTTTGTTGCCGTGAATGCTAAGAACATTGGGCCGAATGAATATGAGGGACACTCCCTTTATGATGTTATCTATGGCAATAAAACTGACATCGATATTGATATGGTAACTGGTGACAACCACTCTCTAAACCAGCTCAATTTCGTTATACTTGACTCGATAGACGTTGAATATGTTCCTAGCATAAAAAATGTAAAAGAAGCAACGAATGACTTGTTTTCAGTTAAATCGATTGATAATTATACTGGAATTATTCGTCCTAATGGGGTTGTTGATAAAAATCTGATTAAATCTGAAGAAAGAGGCATATTGCGAGTCCTACTCTCGTTGCTTTTGCAGGAAAATACGCAGAGCAATATTGTAAGGAAATTGAATTCTTCTGCTCGTTATGGAAGACTAAAAAAAGCGCTTTTTGAGTACAACAAAATACTAAAAAGTACGCACATATTAAATTTAATAGATAACATGGCGCTGAGAAAAGCCATACGTGCAGCGCGGAATCGCACAGAAGCGTACCATCAATTGCAAGGCCTTATTAGAAAAGTTTATCGTGGGGTATTTAAAGGAAAGAAAATCGTAAGCAATAGAGTCAGCGCACATGCAGTAAGACTCGTTGCAAACTGTATCATTGCTTACAACGGCATTATTTTGAACGCTGTCTATGAAAAAATGCTCAAAGATGGAGTCAGCCAAGACATTATTGATGAGTTTATCAGGATTTCACCTATTGCTTGGGTACACATCGCCTTCACAGGAAAATACAGTTTTAAAAAAAGTAATGGTGAGATTGATATTGAAGCAATGGTCGAAGCACTGGAGAAACATTTGAAACAACATTTTTGGAAGGTCAATTAATTCAAGCGATTATTTTGATTTCTTGACAATAAATTGTTCGGATAGTTGGGCTTATCCTGAAATCCCACTTTTTGTCAGTTCTTCCACAGGACCCCTGTATGCAGGCATTGCCAAGGTGCCATGAGGATTATTGCGTGTATCGAAGACCGTCAGGTGATTAACAAGATTTTGGCGCACATCAATCGAAAAGAGGAACATTTGGTGTCCGTCATGGCAGGTACTGGCATTCGCGCACCACCCACT
>CANNJI010000130.1 GCA_947504875.1 Legionellaceae bacterium | reverse complement strand
TACAGCTTGAGAAAAAGGGATTGATTTCACGCACTCCAAACACAGCAAGGTCGCTTAAACTTCGCATCTCAGAAGAGCAACTACCAAGATTAAAATAAAATCAGTTTGTACTGGGCAACTTGTCAAAACTAAATGGAAAAGGTACTAGGTCATGTTATTTGTACGGCACGATATGTATCGCGTTAAATCAATGTAAGATACCAACGTAATAATTTGTCACCATAGACGAGCGAAATAAAGCCAGCACAACATAAAAAGGGCCCAAATGGAATGGGTGTTTCTTTTGTTTTGTGCTGTATTTTTAAATAAAATAGGCCAACAACTGATCCCAGTAGTGATGACATCATCAGAATAAGGGGAAGCGCTGTCCATCCGAACCATGCCCCAAAAGCTGCAAATAATTTAAAGTCACCATGCCCCATGCCAATTTTTCCTGTAAGGCAGTAAAAAATCTTCATAAATAACCACAATGACATATACCCACCCGCAGCACTTAACACAGCGTTTTGGAGCGTTATCATGGGATAGGTTGCGTTGAGGATAAGACCTAACCAAAGCAGTCCTAAGGTTAAGATGTCGGGTAGCAATTGGTGTTGGATGTCAATGAACGTCAGCGTTATGATGATCCAGATAAAGGGAAGTGTCGCCAAGAAAAGGGGGGTTAATCCAAACGTGTACGCAGCAAATAATGAAGCAATACAGGTCATACTTTCTACCAGTGGGTATTGAAATGAGATGTGCTGTCTGCAGGCGTGGCATCGGCCCTTTAGGATCATATAACTGAGTAAGGGTATATTGTGCCAGGCAGGGATCTGACCTTTACAGTGTTGACAGAAAGAGCGGGGGAAACATACATTCAATGAGGAATTTTCGGACATAAGTGTCAAAGGTAATCGATAAATCACAACATTTAAGAAGCTTCCAACAATTAAACCAATGATTCCGATAAAGCAGTAGGATACGGTTGGATCAACTGCAGAAAATAAGGTATTCATGAAACAATGGCTCCTAATTGAAAGATCGGTAAGTATAGTGCAATGATCAACCCGCCCACTAAAATCCCCAGAAAAATCATGAGACAAGGTTCTAAAAGGTGTTCAAGGGATGTTGCTGTGTCATTTAACATATCATGATATTGGTCGGAGATACGAGCCATCATGTGGGTCAGTTGACCTGATTCCTCTCCAACGGTGATCATTTGTATGACGGTGTTGGGGAATAGATTGCATGTTTCTATTGCAGTATGCAAGGCCACTCCACGTAAAATGCTGTCTTGTATTGTTATGATTGCGCGTTTGTAAATCATATTGCCTGTAATCATTGAGATTGCTGATAATGCATCAGCGAGTGGCAGGCCGGCATTAAGACAAATAAACAGTGTTTTTGAAATGCGCGCAATGGCTGCATTTTTTAACGCCTTTCCTAAAAACGGAAGCTTGATGGCATAGAAGTCTAGATAGTAGGTTATGACTTGTGAGTGTTGGTAGGCATAACGTAAACCATAGAGTAATCCTGAGGTTAGGGCTATGAGCAATAGTCCATAAGCTTTTAATTGTTGTGAAATATAAATAATACAGTGCGTCATGAAGGGTAATTCGGCGTGATAATCATTAAATAGTACTTCAAATTGTGGAACCACAAAAATGAAGAGAGATACACAGACGAGACTTGCAACACTGAGAATAGTGAGTGGGTACTGAAGTGCCTTGGATATTTTTTTTTGAATGTTTTCAATTTGTAATCGGTAATCGGAAAGGAGCAGTAAAATTCGGCCCATGTCGCCAGATTGTTCACCTAAGGTCACGATATTACAAAATAGAGCATTAAAGTGTTGTGGATACTGTTTTAATACGCAGGAAAAAGACTGGCCAGATTTGATTGCTGTTTGAATTGAGCTCACAAGCGCATGAATAGCCAGATTTTTTTCGCCTTTTTGTAGCGTCTGCAGGGCATCAGTCAGCGGAAGCCCGGCATGAAGTAGCGTACCCAGTTGTTGGCTAAACACGGTGATGCTTTTTGAAGTAATTCGGTGGTTATAAACATTGAGCCAATGCAAACGTCTTTTATAGATGCGTTTTACGGTGATGCCTTGTTTATAAAGCAATACGTTTGCAATGGCTATGCTTTCAGCATGTAATACTCCGCGAACAGCATGGCCTAGTGCATTGTTTCCCATCCATCGATAGGATGGGAGGGGTGTTGACTTCCGTGTCATAAATTACTCTTTGTGAATCGATGTGGGGCGTTACGATTTTACTTTACATCGCGCTCTTTTTCGCCGGTGTAGAGTTGTCGCGGGCGTCCGATTTTAGATTTTGATTCAGTCATTTCAATCCAATGAGACATCCAACCAACTGTTCTTGCCAGAGCAAAAATAACGGTAAACATATTGGTAGGGATCCCAATTGCGCTTAAGGTGATGCCTGAATAAAAATCAACATTTGGATAAAGTTTTTTCTCGATAAAATAGTTATCTTCGAGTGCAATGCGTTCCAGTTCCATTGCAAGTTTAAAGAGCGGTTGGTTTTCTGCACCCACAGCCTTCAATACATTGTGACAGGTTTCTCTCATCACTTTTGCACGTGGATCGTAGCTCTTATAGACCCGATGCCCAAAGCCCATTAATCGGAAGGGGTCGTTTTTATCTTTTGCTCGTTTAATAAAATGGTTAATTTGGCTGATGTCGCCAATTTCTTGCAGCATGTTCAAGCAAGCCTCGTTTGCACCGCCATGGGCGGGGCCCCATAATGCGCCAATACCAGCGGATATACATGCGAAAGGGTTGGCGCCAGTAGAGCCCGCCAATCGCACCGTAGAGGTTGATGCGTTTTGTTCATGATCAGCGTGCAAGGTGAAAATGGTGTCCATGGCCTTAACAAGAATAGGATTCGGTGTAATGTCTTCAGAGGGAACACCGAACATCATGTGGAGAAAATTCTCAGCATAAGACATTTTGTTTTGTGGATACATGTAGGGCATGCCGACAGAGTATTTATAGGTCATTGCCGCAAGGGTTGGCATTTTTGCAATTAAACGAATTGCTGATGTATAACGGTCTTGTTGATTATTCAGATCCATTGAGTCGTGATAAAAAGCGGAGAGTGCGCCGACTATACCCACCATAATGGCCATTGGGTGAGCATCACGACGAAACCCATTTAAAAAATGATGCATTTGTTGGTGCACCATGGTGTGATTATTGATTAAACTGTTAAATTTTGCCTTTTCAGACGCATTGGGTAGTTCGCTGTTGAGTAATAAATAACAGACATCGAGAAAATCCTTTTTTGCTGCCAATTGTTCAATGGGGTATCCCCTATAAAGCAAGGTCCCTTTATCGCCGTCAATGTAGGTGATTTTTGATTCACAGGAAGCTGTTGAAACAAATCCTGGATCATAGGTAAAAAGACCTAAAGCACTTAAAGGATTGATATCAATGACATCATTACCAAGTGTCGGTGAGTAAATCGAGAGATCAACAGGCTCATGTCCACTTACGATTAGTTGGGCTGTTTTTTTTGTCATGGGGGCTCCTGTTGTCTTAATAAGACCGTTTTAATCAATATGTATGGCACTATATAAAAATGCGCATCTGTAGTCAATTTATTCAGTGTTTGATTGATTTATTTATGCCCTAAAATGTTGAGTATTTTTCTTTCTTGAATACCTAGTCGATAGGTATAAAAATCATGTCGATACTGATGGGCTTGTCGTTGTTGTAAAAATGTTTGTTTAATATTGGGTGATGTTTTTAAAAGAGAAGTGTCTTCTTCCGGAGAATAAATGCATTGAACGATGTTTTGCCAGGATGCCTCTGTTGGTAAGCTTTCACAAGTATGTGGGTTAATCGGGGGGCGTACGGGCGGCGGTAAATTGAAATGATGGTAAATTTTTTGTGCAGCTATAACGACAGCATTTGTTTTCGCTTCGATACTATGGCCTGCAATGTGTGGCGTACACAATGTTGCATAGTCGATAATCGCTTTATTAATTGCGGGCTCATGTGCATAGACATCGGTGCAATAAATAAATTGTGTAGGACACGTTAACAGCGCTTGCTCATCCACTAACTCACCCCGTGCTGCATTGATGATAATCGCGCGGGGCTTAAGTTGTTGTAAAAAATCTTTGTTGATTAAATGATGGCTTGGAAAGGGTTGGTCATCGTGTAAATTCGCATGAATACAAAGGATATCAACGTTTAATAAATCAGATAAATTACATGAGGAAAAGGGTGGTTTTTTTAACGCCTTGACTGGATCATAGGTGATGACTGAAAAATCCAAAGCAGCAAGACGCGCCGCAACGCGTGAGCCCACTTCTCCATATCCAATGATGCCGGCTCGTTTTCCAAGAACATGGCCTTGATGTTCAAGAGCGGCTAAGGTTGCGATGATATAATCCGCGACTGATGTTGCATTACAGCCTTTTGCATCGAGGTAGGAGATGCCTTGCTGGTCTAAATAGAGCGTGTCGATGTGATCAATGCCACTGCTTGCTGTTGCAACGCATTGGACTGTTGAGTTTTTTAAGAGGGCTTCATCAACGTTCAGTGTGGAACGACAAAGCAAAACATCATGATGCGGTAAATGTGCGCGTAGTTCTGCTTCAGACTGATACGTTGACAGCTGAAAATGATTTTTAAATAAGCCGCTAAGATAGGGTAGGCTTGCATCTGCGAGTATTTTCATGAGGTAGCCTGTATTAATGGGCTTGAACCAATCGTTTTCAAGAGTATAATGTTGCCATCATTCAATCGCAAGTTTAAGTCCCCCTCTATTATGCCTAAGCCACTTATTAATATTACCCGTAATCATGCATTGCTTTTTGCAGGATTTTTAGTCGCCTATGAGTTTTTAACTTATATTGCAAATGACATGATCATGCCGGGCATGCTTCAGGTGGTTCAATCCTTTCATGCGCCGGAGTCTTATATTGCAAGCTCTTTAACGGCTTATATTTTAGGTGGCGCAAGTTTACAGATTTTTTTAGGGCCTTTGTCCGACCGTTTTGGACGACGACCCGTCATGATAACCGGGGGCGTTGTTTTTTTCTTATTTACGGTCTTAATTGCCTGTACGCAATCGATTAATCAATTTTTAGCGGCTCGTTTTTTTGAAGGGATGGGGTTATGTTTTATCTCAGTTGTCGGATACGCGACTCTTCAAGAAATATTTGAAGAAATGGACGCTATCCGACTCATGGCGTTGATGGCAAATATTTCAATTTTAGCACCCTTGTTAGGCCCGTTGTGTGGCGCAATTTTTGTTCACTATTATAGCTGGCGTATTATTTTCATGGTGATTGGTGTACTCGCGCTCATCACGTTGTGGGGATTATGGCGTTTTATGCCAGAGTCTGTTGGTCAAACAAAACGGGATGGTGAAGTGATACCGCGCCTCGGACTGACCTATCGCGTTATTATGAACAACTATAAATCATTGGCTTTAAATCCGACATTTATGCTGGCTTCTTTAGGGCTAGGGCTGCTCGGTTTGCCTTGTGTTGCTTGGATTGGTTTAGCCCCCGTTATTTTGGTAGCGGTTGGAAAACTTTCTTTAATTCAATATGGTTTGTGGCAATTGCCGGTGTTTGCGGCAGTTATTATGGGTAATACTACCCTGCGTCGAATGACACATAATCACTCTGTTGAAAAATTAATCTTAATCGGTTCAATGATTGTTGTGCTCGGTTTATTACTGATTATGTTGATGTCTGTCTTATTTGGCCCTGAATATATGTGGCTTTTCCCTGGTTTAATTGTTTATTTTTTCGGATTAGGTATCGCTGGCTCCCCATTGAGTCGTTTCATTCTTTTCTCAACACCCGTCGCCAAAGGCACGGCATCTGCTCTGATGAGCATGGTTCTTATGAGTTTGCAGGCTGTTGGCATTGAAATTGCTAATCTGTTCTACACCTCACACAGTAATCTTTCCTTTAGTTTTTATTGCGCTGGCGTGAGTCTTGTTTATGGTGGCGTACTGTGGGGGGCGATGTTTTGTTCGAAAAAAAAAGAAGAAATCAGCATCGCTTAAGATAAGCAACAAACGATGCTGGCATTTGTTCTAGTCGCATGAACCATTTTTTTTGCAGGAACGAGAAAATATATTATAGAGCCAGCCAATGAGTGCGCCGATGATAAAAGCATCAATAAAGCCCATTAAAGCGCCGATAAAACTCCCTGCAATGGATTCTTCGTATCCAACGTATACAGTGCCCATTGCGGTTACAAATGCAGTTCCGTACATAAAAAAGTGAGCGAGCAAGCCCATCACAAGAACAGCTACCCCCCACACAAACCCTAAGGCTAATCCTAATGCCATTGGGCTCAGTTTACATTTGGTCATAACACACTCCCTATATGTTTGATAAATGGCTTTCGTTAGACCTAACGAAGCATATCTACTGTAACGAATATTCAATGTGTTTGTCTATAGGGCTTGTTCGCGATGCAATATCCATTTACCATGATTTATTGTAACTTCACATGTCGTCCCGAGCACAGCGAGGGTTGACGTATGGGGTGAGTTATAGTGTTGGACAGATGACTTGATGAACAGGTAAGCGCGCTCTGTTTGAGCCTAGCGCATCGTCTTGTAAATACGTGCTGTTATTGTCGTCCCCGCGCAGGCGGGGATCTATCCTTGATGTGGCATTTTGATCATGCTGAGCATGGATCCCCGCCTGCGCGGGGACGACATGATAAGGGATCGTATTTACAGGAAGATATACTAGCGAGTTTA
>CANNJI010000129.1 GCA_947504875.1 Legionellaceae bacterium | reverse complement strand
AGGGGTTTCGGGAAGCAAATTGCCATTTTAGGCTGTGGCATATTATGCGAACAATCAACCCATCAGTTATTTCTCTAAATTAACTCATTAAGAACCTTGTTCCTCTCTGATCAAATTTACAATCAACTCAACCATAATTTCTTTTTGACAGGGTTCACTCTGTGCCACGAGCAATGTAATAGCAACCAATGCATTATCATTAATTTTGGGCTCACCACTTTTTTTCAAATGATGTTTATTCCGTTGCAAGAACCAAATAAACATGAAAGCACCGATTCGTTTGTTTCCGTCTGTAAAAGGATGATTTTTTACAATAAAATAGAGCAAGTGAGCTGCTTGTTCTTCGATGCTTGGGTACAGATAGTTACCATCAAAACTTTGGACAATAGAACCTAAAATTCCAATGAAGTTATCATCCTTGGAGTTGCCAAATAAAGCAGTAGCCTCTTTTTGATCCGCAAGTTTTTCTCTCAAGCTATGAATAGCCTGCATGGCTTCCTGCGGGTTAATAACTTCGATCACATGTTCATTTAATCCACCTTTTGGAAAATTCCCTGTATCGTACTGATTTAATAAGGCAAAGCTATGTGTGTAGTTCGTTAACACCGATAAAAGGCCACTTGCCTCGGAATATCCTAGCGCTTCTTGCTGTGTTTTTTGAAATAGTATCACTGTTTCTTTTAATTTATTTATTTGTTCTTTTTGTTTTATCAATCGAGATTCATTTAAAGCATACCCTTTTAATAAATACTCCTTGAGCACTTTATTGGCCCAAATCCTGAATTGAGTGCCTTGTTTTGAGTTTACTCGGTATCCTGCAGAGATAATGGCATCCAGATTATAATGCCTGACTCTTCGATTTACCTTCCTTTTTCCTTCAAAATGAACTACCGAGTAATCCTCGGTAGTTGCCTCCTCTAAAAGCTCGCCTTCGGCATAGATATTCCTCAAGTGTAACCCTATATTATCTGATGATGTTCCAAATAATTCAGACATTTGCTTCTGAGATAGCCAAATAGTTTCTGATTCAAGACGTACCTCAGTTTGAAAACTCCCGTCTTCAGCTTGATAGATTAGTGCTTGTTTTTTATTGTCACTGGTGTGGGTATTGGAACTCATGTCATCACTTCCTTTAAATATCTTCAAAATGATAGGTGCCATAAATTTGGAGGTGCTTAAACATCAAAGCAGATATTTTCTGTAAATGCTCACTGGGGATGTCATGCCCTTCCGCTCGAAGCTTGTCAACAATTTTTTGGAAATGGTGTGTGTTCCATACTAAAACGGCATTTGATACCAGACTTAGGCAGCTGGCCTTATTCATGATTTCCTCATAATCACTGGTTTTAAATGCGCCTCTATTGAGGAAGAACAATTTTTTTGCTAATTGATGTCTTGATTCACCGTGATTAAGATGCAAATGGACGGTATGACGAAGATCTTCATCCGCAATGTAATGCAAGATATAAATGCTTTTGATGATGCGACCAAGAGCGCGGATTGCTTTGGATACATTATCTGTCCGATTGGCTAGTTTCTGGATGATTACATGCGCCGGAGCCAGCCCATTTTTTAATGAAGCGACAATGCGGACAATTTGATCCCATTGTTCGCGGATCAGATCAATGTCCACCGTGCCGCTGAAAATTTCATCCAAATCCCCATAGCTCGCAGTTTTATCAATTTTATAAATATTTTGATCTGCAATATCCTTAAGTCTTGGGTGGAAGGGGAAACCTAGCAAACAAAGTAAGGCAAAAAGATGCTCAGTAAATCCATGTGTGTCCGTGCTATGAAACTCAGGGTTTAGCAAGGTATCATTTTGTAACAGCCCGGTTAATACAAAAGAGGCTTCTCTTTCGCCAGTTGAAATAACTTGTGTACCAAAAACAGCGCCTTTTGAGACGTGTGTATAGATAGAAATTGCTCTGTCATAATAACCATAATATCTTGGGTAAAAGGATGACAGAAAACATTTTTTTTCAATGGCGAAGCGTTGTCCATCTGATGTTGAGTAAGATCCATCCGTCATTTCTTCACTGATGGGATAGGTCAAAAAATGATTAATGAAAAGACGGTTGGCTTCTTTGATCGTGTCTGGTCGTAAATACACATGTGAGGCATGCGTTAACGCATCAATGCTGATGCCAACAGCACTTGAGCCCATGCCAAACAATCCAATATTCGTAGCATGCGCAAGGATGGCGGCAATTACAGGTTTCAATGGAAATTTGATTGTTCGATTCGGCGCATAGAAAGGGGTAAAACCGACCATACAACCTGACATTTGAAACGCTTCTGCCAAAAGTTTTTCAATTCTAACTGCAGGCATCCTGGATTGTATCAACTTTCGTAATCGTACCACTTCAGGCAGTATAACCAATGCATCGTCTTTGCTGAGATGAAACTTGCCTTCTTTAATCGTTACAAAATCATTTGTGGGTAAACTATTACTGGCATGAGTGGCGACCCGATGATACGCGCCCTTAAATTCATTCATCAAGATATCAAATTCACTTGGCAGCTCGAGCTTCAAGTACTCTTGTTCTCGATCTTTTTCCCAAGGTAGTTCACCATAAATGGTGTCCCAAAAATAGCGATTGTTCCGGCTTTTTGAAAGAAAGATATCGCCAGAACTAATTTCTTTCTTAAGGGCAAAGTAAAAGCCCATTTCCCAGTGATGCGCTTTAATTTTTCCATTATCATCGTACAAAACATCGTTCCACATTTTAGGCAGAAAGTCTGTTGGTAAAACATCAGGAAGTGTTTTAATCTCGCCACAGTGGAGTTTGCGAATGATTTCAAGTGCTTCAAGTAATGAGGTTAATCCAACTCTGGCGCTTAATTTTAGTGTTAAAAATCGCTTTGAAAATTGCTTGATATAAGGAAAACGGTTAACGATATTGTCGGTTACGCCAGAGGCCTCTAGTTTATCAATAGCCTCGCAGGCACTGGCTGTTTCAAGCATTGTGACCTCATTAAACTGGGTCACGAATTCTACAAGGGTTAATTGTTCAACAGCTGCTTGGGAAAATGCCTGCTTGATAAAGTCACTGGCTGGTTTAAACTTCCCTCTGTTTTTTTTCGATACTTTTTCACGCTCAGCTGACACTTCATTTGTAGCACGCCGATTAGTGTCTAGTAATATTCGCTTGAATACATTAACTATATAATCAAGGATAGTTTTAGCTGTTTCCTGCAAAAAACAAATGATGATGGCTTCTTGCTTCAATTTAGAAGATATATCACGGAGTTGCGTTGAGGTGTAGTATCGCCCTTTTTTAGCTAGCTCAGTAATGACATCAGGGTGTATTGCTGACAGGTTGCACTCAAGAATACCCAGTTGTTCAATTTCATCAAAATAATCAAGGTACTCGTTCATCACATCGCTATTGGCATTCTGAGGCGATGTTCGAAGTTCCGACAGTTGCGCGTAGGCATCCTTGTGTTTTGGTGTGATGAGTTTAACAAGTTGTTTTCGTTTATCGGGTGCCAAGCTTTCCGCAATACTACGATGAAAGCCTTCGATTGCCTCATTAACTTTTCGACTAACCAGTCGACCTAATGTAATGGGTGATGGCAATACCACACGACAGGTTTTCAAGCGATTGATTGCCATATCAATCAGCCGTTTTTTATCCATCGTATCTTTGCGCAAAAGAGCCACGAGCCATTCCTGTAATTTGAGTGACTCATCATCGTCGAATGTGCCATAACCTAAATAGTTACGAATTTTTTCTCGTTGTGTATAGCTGTGGTGATCTTGAGTGAATGCAGGAATAATTGACAGAGACTGTCCAAGTTGTTTTGCAATATAACTTAATGGGGTAAACGGTAGTACGTCGTCTTTACCAACAAAACGACCATAAGCCCTTAAGTGACAAAGTTGCGCTGCAAATTTAATATTTTGATTCGAGTTTTTGTTGATAAACTGAATATCGCTGTCAGTGAGGGTCCAATCAATGGCTAGCTGGTCTTCTGTTATCTCCATATCAGTTTGCATCGACATTTACCCCTGAACGCTCAATCTGTGCTGCTAATGTTTCTTTTGATGCTTTTGTATAAATGGCTGTGGTATCAATGGATTCATGACCCATTAACATAGACAACTCAACAAGACAGCCAGGATTTGCTTGCAAAAATTGAGAGGCGAATGTGTGGCGTAGTGTATGGGCTGTGACGTTAATACGAGTAATGGTCGCTCGCTTGGCCAAACTACTAATCAACAGTTGAAGTGCCCGGATCGTGCCTGATGCACCACGCTTGGTAATGAAGAAAGAATTATCTGGTTCAATAATATCACGCGTCTCTAAATAGCTGGTTAACGCCCTGCGCGCAATTGAGTTCAATGGAACCTCCCTGTGTTTTCTACCTTTTCCATCAACAACATTAACATAACCAGAGCGCTCTTTAATGACAACATCTCTAATCAGCAAATTTTTTACTTCTCCGACCCTCAAACCTGCTTGCAACATGAGCTGCACAATGGCATAGTTTCTTGTTGCCAGTCCATGCGTGGAAAGCCCTGCTGCCCGCAACAAGGCATGAATCTCGTCCTTACTTAAAGCTTGTGGTTTTGTGGATGCTACTCGTTTCACAAAATGAAGTGAAGAAGCAGGGTTATCAGGAATGAGTCGAGTTTGTGCAGCCCAAGCATAAAATCGTTTTAATACCTGAATGTGGTGATTAATAGTGGCAGGTTTTCGTCTGAGTACTTTAGAGACATGATCTCTATAAGCGCGCAGATCATGGGTTGTTGCTTCCAGTAAGCTGACATCTTGCTGATAAAAATCCAGAAGCCATGTGGTGAAGACTTTTATCCCTTGAAGATAACTGGTAATTGAGGCGTCAGACATGTCCTGTTTTACCAGTATCGTTTTAAATTCACTGAGCAAGTCATCATGTTTCATGCGTATGTATTATGCGAAGAATCAACCCTAGGGTTAGCATAGCTGTTTGCTTCACATAATACAACTAAAGTAGCATGTATTATTCACATATGACGAGTTAAGCGAATAATTTTTGGACTAAAAATGGGTTGTTTTTGGGTAAAACACGGTTTTTTATGTTCTGAATAATGTGATTTAATTCATGCGGTTAGCGTAAGACAGCCTAAAATGGAGATTTGCTTCCCGAAACCCCTCATATGGAAAGTACCTTGCTTCGTCCTGTTTTATTCATCGATGAGGCACAAGAAATGCCGGCTTGTGTTCTCAATGAGCTGCGTTTGCTGACCAGTAGTCAATTTGATTCTCGCATTCTGCTCAGTGTTGTGCTGGCCGGCGATCAACGCCTGGGCGAAAAACTTCGCCGTGATGAATTGGTGCCGCTGGGTAGTCGCATCCGTGTTCGGCTGAATATCGACTATGCGGATAGTGAGCAATTGCTGCAAGGACTTCAGCATTTACTGACCACTGCAGGCAACTCGTCTTTAATGACGCCTCAACTGATGCAAATGCTGTGCGAGCATTCAATGGGGAATTACAGAGTACTTTACAACTTGGCGGGTGATTTGCTTGCAATGGCAGCTCAACAGGAGCGCACACAACTCGATGAGAAGCTTTATTTTGAATGTTTCCCCATCACTAAAAAATCAACTAATCGCAAATAGCGTTCACAATTTTAATTTTATAGTTTGAATATCTGGCTCGAGTTTTTTGTTTGTTTTCTGTCTTTTTTGGAAACAAACAAAAAACTGAGCAGGCAAGCGATAGCGCGGCAGTTTAGGATTGAGGATGTTAAAATCACTATTGTGTATAATCCATCAATTAATGTGACAAAAGCACCATCAAATTGCGTGCTCACGCTCATCAAGGCGGTACAATTTCACCAACAATTGCGCTCATGGCGTTATCTGGTATAGAGAGCAAGCTTCGCAGCGCGAACATAAGACAACGAAAGAAGGAGCAGATCAATGTAATTGCTTATGCTGATGATTTTGTTGTTACCGCAGCAAGCAAGGAACTGCTTGAAGAAAAAGTAATCCCTATCTTAGTAGAAGCGCTGGGTGATGTAGGCCTAGAGCTCTCAAAAGAGAAAACACGGATTACCCCGATCGAAGAAGGATTTAATTTCCTTGGATTTAATGTACGAAAGTACCGGATGGACAAACTGTTAATAAAACCATCTGAAGCCAATGTAAAGTCTTTTCTAGGGGAAATCAAGGAGATCATTAAGAAAGGTGTTGCATTACCAACCGATCAATTAATCTATCGGTTGAATCAAAAGATAACCGGATGGACAAATTATTATCGAGGGTCGGTTTCATCTCGAATATTTGCCAAAATTGACTCAGAAATTTTCTTGGCACTGAAACGCTGGGGCTTAAAAAGGCATCCGCGAAAGGGAAAAAGGTGGATCATCCGTCGATACTATACTCGTGTAGGATTGGACCACTGGCGTTTCTACTGCACAATCAAAGATAAAGAAGGCAATAATAAGCAACTCTATCTGAAGAATGCATCAGCGACACTTATCCGACGGCACAAGAAAATTTTGGCCAATGCGAATCCTTTCGATCCTCAATTCAAGGAATATTTCCAGAAAAGAGCGAAAGAGCGCAAAACCAGGGGAAATGCTACTGAAAACTCAAAGTATGCCGGGTTGAAAGTTATTCAGCCTTATGAGGGCTTGAGCGGAATGCGATGAAAGTCGCACGTTCCGTTCTTAGAGGACTGCCCTTCAGCAATGAGGGGTGGTTACTCGACTTAATGGGCCAACACGCGTATAAAGCTCTCGAACACGTGTTCCATTACGATAGCCAACACGCTCTTCTGTTTGTTCGTGGCGTTCAGCCCCAAGATGCTCTGTCATTTGGGTAGAGAGAACCTGGTTCAATACAGACTCTAATAATT
>CANNJI010000128.1 GCA_947504875.1 Legionellaceae bacterium | reverse complement strand
TGGAACAAATATTGGCATTACTCGAAACCGAGCCACACATTAGCACCCTCATCCCCAGCCCTTCTCCCAAAACGGGAGAAGGGAGCAGTTCAGTGCAAGATTTTAACATCTGTGTCCAAGTAAACATCATTTTTGATGGGACAGCCCTGGAAGGCTGCCCCATACGTCTTGACAAAAATATCCAGACCTTCTATAAAGCCCCTTTTTTACAAGATTCATTCTTGTTGGCATTGATTTACAAGGAGTAGATATGCTTTCCGCTGTTTTAAGAAAATCCACTGTTATACCCGCTCGTTACACACCCACATTATTATCTACTCACACGTCTTTAAGTACATCTTCGTACGCCCTTTCATTTTTAAATCGTACATTTAGATATTTGCCTCATAGAACCGACCGTTCTAGTCGTATGAATCTTGAATTAAAAGAAATTATTATTCGCAATCATTATCGCGAGGCAGTCGCAAACGAGATGTCTGTCAGTGAATTAATTGGCGCGATTCCTTCTAAATGGTCTCTCGCAAAAAAAATAACTTATTTACGTACGCTACGTGAAAAATATTACGCAATGCCTGTACTCACAGGGCATCCTACGGAAATTTTATCGGAACCCATGCGCATACTCATCGATCGCATCGTTGCTGCGATGCTGGTCTTGAATAAACAAAAGCGCGGTACGCCTGAAGCGTTATCCATTGAACAACACATTGCTGCTGATGTCATGGCAGTGTATCAACAAGCGATGCTCCCTCACGAGAATCTCACTCCAGAGGACGAGATTTCACGACAAGACCATATTTACTTGAACATGATGGAATCTTGGTCACAATTTAAATTACGAGACGCCACGCAATTTGTTGCTCATCATGGTGGAGATATCAATGAGATTATCAGCTTACTAGAAGAAGCCAACAAACTTTCTTACCAGAATGTCCGCAGCTGGGGTGGCGATCGGGATGGTAATCGGAAAAAATCTGCAAAAACCATAGCGCTGTTCGTGCCCACATTACAAACGGCCATTATAAAACTCTTCCAAGCTCGCATCACGCCAATGTTAAATGAACTTCCTCAATTACAAAGCACAGCTGATTACCTTGAGCGCTGTATAAGGGCAATTCACGACGGTATTTACTTTGATGAACCAAGCGCTGCTCGAGCACAAAAACGCTTCTTGACATTTCTTGATAAACTCATTGTAACCACAGCCTTTGAAACCTCAACATGTAATCAACTTGTTGCATTACGTGATTTGGTCGATATCATCGGGTTTAAAGGCCACATGCAACAATTCGTACGTCAATCGAGTAAAATTAATGGTCATATTTTTCAAGAGTTTGCTCATGCGCTTAGCCAACATCACCCTGAAATTCGTGCGCTGCTGACCAATAACAGCGGTCAAGTTCGTGATTACCGTGAGCTTGAGTGGTCAGAAAAAGCCACCCTTCATCAGTATGTTCGAAAAAATTCGAAGTATTTGGTTACGCTAAAGCGCTATGCAGCGAGCTTTTCAGCCGATACCATCAGTGAACTCGAAGTATTGGCGCTCGTTTCAAAACGCCGCGATATGTTTGCATATATTCTTTCAGATACTGAACATACGATTAGTCTGGATGAAGTGGTCACGTTATTTGGTTTTTCAGACTATCTTGCGGGTAACTTAGCAATCGATGGCATTGGCAATTCGCCTGTAAATCTCCTGCCCTTATTTGAAAGCCCTAAAGATTTAGCACAATCAGCACCAACGCTTGATGCTATTCTTCATGATCCCTACTTAAAAGCTATTATTATTCGACTAAAAGAATTTTCATATGTTGCAGGCCCAAGTGATCTCGGTAATGAAGGTGGCATTTTTGCGCATATTAACCTTATTTTAGCTGAAATCAAAGCTCAGCAAGTTTTTAAGAAACATCAAGAACAAGATCCGCAATTGGCCAATGTGACACTGCGTGTATTAAATGGTTTAGGTGACGATTTCCCTCGTCGAATTTCAGAATCCCGTGCACAACTGTATGCAACATTTCAAGGATCTGCAGGTTGCAAACTCGGCGCACCATTAGGTCATATCGCTTATGTAGAGAACGTAGCCGGGCGCCCTTCCGAAAACACCTGCAGGGCATTAGAATTTGAACACCTTGAAAAAAGCCATCCCACCGAATTTTTATTATTACAAACACTCGTTGAGCATGCCATTAAGGGCTACCAAGCATATAAAAACAATCCCTGCAGCAAAGCGTTATTTAGAGCATTGGCGATGAACCAGCTGGGTGCTTATCTGAATACGAGCTCCCGGGGTGAAAGTAAATCATCATTACCGACCGACATTACAAAAAGTCGTGCGATTGGTCTTGTTAACTATGAAATCATGACGTTTATTCTGGCAAGACAATTTATGAGCGCCAATGCGCTCTGCAGCTTGCCGCCGGAGATGCACCATCACTTACCCCTATTATTTTCAAAATCGACGACCATACAAGAAATTGTATTAAAAGTTATCTACTCAATTACAGTGAGTGATTTTCCAAGAGCTTGGAATATCATTAAGCCCGGTGATCTCCCTTCACAAGAACAAATTGAACAATGGGCACTGGCGTTTGATGATCCCAACATCACTGATAAACAATTACACCATACCTTGGCCTATCTTGAGCGACAGTCACACGAGATTTTGCGGTCAATGACCCTATTTTTCCCAGTAAAATACCAAGCACAAATCAGCGCTTTTTTTGATATGAACAAGCCGCTATCACGTCCGTCTCATATCTTAGCACTTGAGATCTTAGACGCGATAGGTGACTTTAAAATATTAGCCGACGAAATTAAATTTGATTTATTACCTCGTTACCGACGTTTAGCTTATTGTTTAGACGAGTACCAAGCTAACCCAACACCCAAAACTGCAGAGAATGCAGTTTTAGCGCTTCGGGGTGATCGACGAATCACAGCCGGCCCCCAAGCTATTTCTAAATTGCGTGTTCCGCTGCACAATGTGTTACAAATGCATGAGGAGCAAGAAGAGACTAAACTTCAAAACGCTGAAGAATGGAGATGCCCCTCAGCACTCTATAAATAATCTGACAACTTGAATGCAAGCATAAGAATATTTGCCTTCATACTTATCATAAATGGGCTTTAATTTTCCATCGTCTGACTGTTGTAATTCAGAAAAAATTAAATCAAAGTCTTCTGTAGGAATCTGGGCTTTTAAGGGGCCCAGTTGCTCCTTGTCAATCAACTTTAAGCTCAGAATCTTTTCTATATGATTCACGATTGTTCCAACCGAAAGGCCACGCTTTGTCGCAATGCTCTCTAACGTTCCGCCGTCTTTTAATACAGCTAAAGTGGTCATGTGCGTAAGATCCTCTACCTTTTTTCTGGCCTTTACCGCGCGTTCCCCTCTATTTTTAGCCTTATTTCCTTCGAAACGCTCTATGAGTGTTTTTTGTTGTATATTACTTTTTTCTTCCGGAGCAATAGATTGTAAAAACAAAGCAACTGTTGCTGAGTTTTCCTTAAAATGTGTATCATTTTGAAGAATTCTAGGACTTACGCTGAGTGCCATTTCATTAAGATTCATTAACTTTAAACCCGTTAAACTGCGGACCCGTGATAAAGCGACATACCCCATACCAGGTTCAAATGCATCGCCAAGGTCAATTTCTACCGCATCCAGCGTCATCCCTTGACTTTTATGGATGGTAATAGCCCAAGCAAGCCTCAGAGGCACTTGTGTAATCACTGCGCGCGCCATACCCTGCTCTTCATGCTTCCATTCTTCTGGGCTCGCAATAATGATTTTATTGTTATACGTTTTAATCCGAGGCCAGCCTCCATCCGTTGTATCGAATCCTACAACCACACCGCGTGTACCATTCACATAGCGGCATAAGCTATCGTTTTTAATAAACATTACTTCGGCGCCAATTTTTAGCTTTAACTCGACCGGGGCAAGACAACTTTTTTTCAGGCTATCAACAAGTGCGCTAAACCCATGATGTTCCATGGTAAATGTTTTAAGTGGACCCTCAAGACTTGCTAATTCGTGCTCATTAATAGCATCAACATTAATATTACGTGAATATAATTTTGTTGCCTTGGTCTCCCCTTGCGGTTCCTTTTTATAGCGTGTGCGCAAAGGTACTTTTGTATGCTCTCCGGCTGTACCACTACGTATATCATTTAATATATCTAACAAAGGATCATTGAGTTGCCGAAATTGCTCATGCAAATAACACACATGAAAATCGCCAAACTTCCATGCGGCTGAGTCAAAGGCAAAATATTTTTCCGCGTCCATAGCGCTCGAATTGACAGGGGGCAACTGAAAAAAATCGCCACATAAAACAACTTGAATTCCTCCAAAAGATTCATCACATCCCAACATTTTTCGAGCAATTAAATCAAGCATATCAAGCTGGTGCTTATGCAACATGGATACTTCATCAATAATAAGCACTTTCGTTTTTTTGTAATTACTTTTGATGCGTTTATTAGCCAGCAACTTGTCTAAATCTTCGGGAGATAAGCTCTCCTTTACGCCCATCCCAGACCAAGAATGAATGGTTGTTCCTTGAATATGCGTGGCAGCAATACCCGTGGATGCAGTAATGGCCACGTTTACATGATTATCCTTAAGATAATGAATATACTGATTTAGCAAATATGTTTTACCCGTGCCAGCCGCACCCGTAAGAAAAACATTTTTTCCCATTTTTAATAAATCAAAGGCTTCATTTTGCAGCATGGAGGACTTCTTATTTAAAATTAAATCAAACGTAACCCAAGCACGTTATCTCAAGCAGCGAGCGTTCTTCTGCGCTGTGGCACCTTGTATATCACAGGCTGATAAGTTTCGAAAAACGCCCCGCACCATCAAGAACAAAACTTGCTCGCCTTTACGTTATCATCTAGACTTTTATAGGTGCTTATCGTGCTGGTCAGATGACGTGATGAACAGATAAGCGCGCGCTGTCTGAGCGTAGCGAGTTGAGTGCGCTTAATCGGTCATCACGTCATCTGACCAGCACGATAGTGAAGTTGCTTACCTTATCACAAGGAGAACATCATGCGAATAAAAACATTTCTTTTCTGGTGTGTGTTGGCTTTATCACCCCTGGTTATTCATGCAGATGACACAAAAGATTGTAACTCAACACAATCAAAAAAATGCAATAACTTTTGTTCATCTCGCCAAGGTTTCAAATCTTGTATAATCGATACTGTAAAAAAGAGTGGCACCTGTACATGCATTAATGGTACGACCCACTCCAAAGCAAACTAAAGGAACGAACCAGCTACGGAACGTCGAGATCTGGATTATCAACAGTCCTTAGCGCGCCGAATGATTTAACTATATTCATCTAAGTGATGAGTGGCTTTATGCAGTAAATTTGATCAAGGTGCTCGATTAGCACCGAAAGATGCAGCTAAACTTGCAGGGCAAGCCGCCAGCACGGTTTTTTCATTCTTGGGTGAAGTCGTCAAATTAATTCCTAAATAATGAACTGTAGTGGCTTCATGCGATATAGTAAAACTTTTCTTAATCTAAAAACCCAATGGAGAAAGGCTCCATTGGGCTCAAAGGCAAAAGCCAAAACCTACACCCCTAGGCGTTCGCTCTTAGAAACAGTTTAAGTTTAGTTACCACAATTTTTATTGGCTTCATTATTACAATAGTCCGTGCATGACTTCTTTACGCCATTAGAATTTTGACAATTGCCTGTAACAGTAGTATTACATTCTGGATTGTTATTACCATTTACTATGATACGACAACACAATTATTTTGATTGCAATTCATTGTATTCTTACCATTACATTGGATTTCACAGTTTTGTTGTCCCGTTGGGATTTGATCTCTAAAATTTTAGGCTTCAAATTTAAAAAGGCAAAAGACAAGGCGCGACCCCAAGCTTCCTAGAGCAATTTAAATTACTTCAATTTCAACAGGTGCAATGCCATTTATACCGAGTTTTTGAGCGGCAGCAAAGGATAAATCAATTAGCCTGTTGGATAAAAAAGGGCCTCGATCATTAATTCGAACGACAATCGACCGGCCATTATTCAGGTTTTTGACCCTTATCCGTGTATTCATTGGTAGTGTTGTATGCGCTGCGGTCATCATATACCTGTTATAGCGCTCTCCGGTGGATGTTTTTTGATTCCTAGCCTGTGACCCATACCAAGAAGCAACACCTTTTGCTTTATAATGTTTGGCAGACTTCATCACGTGATATGTTTTCCCTCTGATCACATAGTGATCTTGACCATTAGATTGCTGATGCGTACAAGCAACCAGTAAGATTGGGAGTAAGCATGTCATAAGTCGATTAATAAACAACAAAATCGTCACTCCCCACTTTTTTGGGAGCACAGCGAGCAATCTTCTACGATGAGGCACTGTGAGGCATTCTGAGATCTCTCGCTGTGATCGGGATGACGTATGGGGTGGGGAGTTACACAAAATCGCATAATAGTTCATAAAATTATCGCTACTTCCTCTACAGATTAATGGATATTAATTAATATCAACAGATTTGAACGCTGAAATTTTAAGTTAAAATCTAACAAGGCAAAAAGCAAGGGGCGACCCCCAGGCTTCTTATTTCTTTATGCTCGCTTTGATTTTTTCCACGTCATCACGACTTAACCCTGTACTCAAAACAATAGTATCAACTGTAACACGATGCTCAAGCATGTTTTTTGCAATTCTATACGTGGCCAATTCCTCACCTTCAGCTTTACCCTCAGCGAACTTATCCATAATCAGCGTTTTTTCACGACTCACTTGGTCCCAATAACTTTCATAAAGGTTCAGCTCCCCTTGTGTATAGGCTGATTCTTCCGCAAGTTCTAGCGCTTGCGCTA
>CANNJI010000127.1 GCA_947504875.1 Legionellaceae bacterium | reverse complement strand
TCGAATAGAGCTAAACGGGGAGTCTATGAGAAAAAAAGAAATTGCTTCATCGTGATCACTCTGAGATAATTTCTTCGCTTGCAAAAACAACGGAATATTAGGTGATCACACTAGGCGATAATCGGTGATCACGTTCGCAGGAATACCCACTATGGCTATTAAGTTCCCTATCGATTGTAATCAATGCAGATAACACACGTGTTAATGCGTCCTCTATCGTTTCACTTTCTCTTAAAATTCCTCTTTGTTTCATAATATTTTCAGATAGAACATTGTAAATTGATCGATTTAAAATAATTTTCATTTTTTTCTCATAGGATAATTGGTAGTAAAAATTTAAAATGCTTACTGGTTACAAGATGTCCGCATGTTGATTTACATTCGATTATAGATATTAATTATAGCCTCAGCGTGGGCTGCGCATTATAATGGCACATTATTCTATTTTAAAGAGATAACTCTATGTTTTTGATATTTATTGCGGGGGCATCTGCATCAGGAAAATCAAGTATTGCGCGGGCTTTGTTAAACGTTCTTCTCCATGAGGGTCAAACAGCTCAAATATTAAGTATGGACAACTATTTTCGCGAACGACCGCTAGATGATGTAGATCCGAAGGCTTTTCGTTTAAATACTAATTTTGATCGTCCAGAAATGGTTGATTTCGATTTATTAAAGGCTCATTTAGAGCAACTGTCTGAAGGAGAGCTTGTTGCACAACCAATTTTCCAATTTGAATCTAATCGTCGAATAGGAGAGCAAACCATATCACCTTCAGAATTTATAATTGTTGAAGGTATGTTTGCACAGTATTTTTTTAAAAACTATATCAATAACCATCACCTTTCTTTGTCCATTTTTGTCTCTGTAGATAGTTATTTCGATTTATTAAAACGTCGAAAAGCACGTGACGCCACAGAAAGAGATCGATCAGCTGAAGTGGTCATTCGACAAGAGCGACGCGATGGTGGACCAGGATTTTTTGGATTCACAGCACTATACGCCTCCCGCTCTGACTTACATATCCATAATAATCATCGCGAAGATCAAGATTACACGGAAATTATGGAAGAGATAAAAATGGCCGTCGAGGAAAAACAAAGAGGGTTTGGTCTAGGGGCGGCTGAGATTTAACCCCTACGGTCAGATGACTTGATGAACAGGTAAGCGCGCTTTGTCTGAGCTTTGCGAGTTGAGCGCGGTTAATCAGTCATCAAGTCATCTGACCGGCTAACATTAGTCATTAGGCAAAAGAGAATTTCCATAAATAGCTTGGTGGTTTCCTGTCACATAAGCCCAATAGCGATCACCATAAGACCAGTGCCAATATTCTGTAGGATAATTCACAAAACCTACAGCACTAAGCGCATCACTCATGATTTGTCTGTTTCTCTTGGCAACAGCAGAAATGTGTTCTGAAGCGCTCAGGGATAAAATGCCATCTGCATCTTGCATCCAATCTTTAGGATGAATACCCATGTCTATAGGTTTTTCTTCATCATTGATTAAATATACGTCAATTGCGCTACCTGTAGAATGAGGAGGGATATTATGCGAGTGATCTGGATTAACCACTGGTGAAACCAGTTTGGTTGTTTCGATAAAAAGTTGCTGAGCCGACCACTCTGGATGTCTTTTTGTAACGTTGCTAAACTGTTTATCAAAAATCATTTTTTGCAAAGCGAGACTACGATAGCCTTCATATAAGCAAAAACGTAAACCTTTGGGTAACTTACCCTGTGCTTCAATTAATTTATCGTAAACAGTTTTTCTCAAATAAGTATAATCCTGATTATTTGGAACCTCTGGAGATGGTCCATAGACAAGCGCATTTTGTTTCGTTAAATCAACCCAGACATCTCCATTATCACGAATAGGAATAGCCAATACCTTGGGATCAGAAATCAATGTTATATTGGGAGTTGCTGCAAAAGCCGTGAACATAAGTCCTCCTAATGCCAAGCTTATCCATATTTTCTTCATATTATATCATCAATGATGTCGATAATTCTGTAGGTATAACATGTTGTACCTATCAGAACGAAGGGATTGCCCAACTAATAATAGATCAAACCACTCGCAATACTACGAACGTCGCCTTTGCATAAAAAGCTTCATGCAAAGGCTTGCTAAGAATTGGTCCTTGTCCTATACCAATGAAGCACCCTTTTTTACTTCCCACCATCTCGCTTCAAATTGATTCGAATTTCTGGTATTTACGTGGCGGTCCATCCTCTACCTCTAAACCACTCGTATTTCGCTTTGCTGTCTGCTGTGTGCTAAAAAAAAGTAAGTTTCCTTCATATTCTAGAGGATGTAGTAAGGGCGTAATTAATTTTAAATGTGCTTCGGCCAAATTAAACGCACTAGCTTCGTCGTCAACTTTTGGTATATGGAGCATCTTGGCAATTGCACATTGTATATCTGGACAAAGATGCCTAAAATGTTTAGCGGAAAATAGTGTGTCTATTGTATTCTCAACTTTTCGTCTTGATATCATTTTTAAAATCTTCAATGGCATCACGTCTTCACCATCATGTGATTCCTCCATAACGTCTTCATCATCATCTGATTCATCAATAACTTCTTCATCATCATCTGATTCATCAATAACTTCTTTACCATAAACTGATTTCATCAACCCGTTCATCACACCCGATTCCTGTATGGCCTTGTGACAGTCGAGGTCATATGCAAGACACTTTAAAATATCATATGGAGAAACATAAAGCTCGAGATCTTGATAATACCCATCACTAGGAAATTGTTCAAAGAAAATAAAACTCAAGTAGTCTTTTAATATACCTTGTTTTTTAATTGAACTTAATATGATCGATGAATTAGATTTTATATAATCACCTATACAAGGTATTAATAATCTCGCCCCTGAAAAAGGACTAATATCACCTTCTTTCTCATTGAATACACGTGCCATTAAAGGCATCAGTTTATCCGCAATGATCTGTTCTGGAAATTTACCATTACGTAGCTGTATATCACTAATTGCTCGTAATGCAACAAATATATCGTCCCCAAAACGATCGAAAACAGAGGATAATATGTTTATTATGTCTAGATCTTCCATTTCATTCACTGCATCAGCATTATCAAACAGCAGGTAAACAATAGCATTAATTACTACTAGGGTCTTTTCAGAACCAGTTGTTTGTAAAAATTCTATTACACCAGGTATTATGCCAGCATTCGTCATGATTTTTGAATACACGCCACCTTCAGAAATGCGGTTGCAATGTTCGTCGACAAGAATATTTGTCAATATTGATAAAACTTCGGGTTTAAGATCAAGATTAGGTGTGCTGTTAAATAAATGAGTTAATGCAATAAGCGTTTGTGTATCTCTAAACAACGGCACAATGCGCTTATCTACATCTTCTTCATAAGGACTGCATATCATCCCTAACGCATTAGCTGCATCGATCCTAGCTTTAATATCAGCCCTCGGGCAAAACAGTAAATCAAACATTGCTTGTATGAGTTTTGTGTTTTCAACTAAGTCGTCTGGCTTGATCCCTTCGCTAATAACAAGAACAGATAAGAAACTAGATGACTTATTTCTAACCTCATAAGGGATGCTATCCTCCATAAAACCGGCTAAAAAGTCAATCCATAAATCTATTGAATCGCTATCATCAAAGGTAAGAATTTTGGTCAATTGAGAGACTGGATCGTCAATAGCTTGAGCAATAGATAATAAAGCTTGAGCAATAGATAATTGAGCTTGAGCAATAGATAATTGAGCTTGAGCAATAGATAATTCAGTTTGAGCAATAGAAACACTGACTAGGGTATAATATGATTCTAATAAACCAATCCAGATTGATAATGTATCACTATTATCCAAACCTAGAATTTCAAATAGGTTTACTAAATGTTTTTCTGTTAAAATGTTTTTTTCTCTTAAGAACAGAAGCGCTTTAAGTATATCCTTTTGTAAAATTACTTTGTCAGGATGTTTAGATGAACTTACATGAGCCAATAAGTCGTCTTCAATTCCATGGATATTTAAATTGTTCTCAGTCAAGAGATCTGTTATTTCTTTAATTATCATTATTGTGGAGACCCTTTGTGAGATAGCAATTTTCCCTCTTCTAAGATAGAAGGCTGGCATGTTATTCATGTGGTCATTATATTACAATGAAGCTTGTTTGTACGCAAGCCGTTTTTTATTGGATCATTGTCGACCATATCAACCTGCTCAAGGTCAAGCCCTCCTAATGCCAAGCTTATCCATGTTTTCTTCACATTATATCTTCAATGATGTCGATAATTCTGTAGGTAAAACATGTTGTATCAAAATTGAATTACATTACATGGAACAGCAATAAAACAACTCAACATCAGGAGAAATCCAAAGTAACATCTGATTCTTGTAATCAATATGGGGAGTGCACCTTTGAGGATGACGCTCAGAAAAAATAAAGTAGGCGCTGGTTGGGACCTAGGCTCTAAAAGCACGGGTTGAGCCTGGGCCCTCATCAGACGGTGCCGAGTGATATTCCATATTTCTATGTAGTAACTGACAATAAATAACTAAATTAGTTTTTAATTGTGTGGCAAGCGCATGATCACACGATACAAAAAACGCTGCCGCATGAGACCTTTTTTTGTATGAGCATTTTTTTCAGGAGAAAGCTCAATAGAAAGAAGTGATTCGATATGTTCAGACAACGCCTGTAGCTGACCTAAGTCAGTTTTTTGAGCACAGTAAAACCGAACCGTGACCGTCAGGGAGCGGAAAAGTTACCCCCCCTTGCAGACTATTCTATTTGTTTTTTAGCTGGTAGAGTCGACCAGTCGCTGGGCCAACTCCGCATTAAGAACCAATCGTGCCCAGTTTCTGCCAGAGTTATTCGATCAAAAATGATATAAGAAACTAAGCGCTGCCTGATTATCTGATACAGAAATTTTATTATTTAAGCTCGTTGTAAAAGACTGATAATCTGTGTGAATTAGTTCACCTCGAACACTGAAATGCTTGATAAGCGCTGTTTCAATACCTAATCCATAGCTAAAGCCATTGGGTGAAAAAGATACCTCATAAGGTGTTATTGTTTGAGGCAATCCCAAAGGCTCACTGTAAAAAATAACCCCTTCATTGCCTGTGATACGAGCCTGGCTATAGCCTAGCCGTCCATAGACTAAGGTGGCACTATTTACTTGAACACCTGGGAGGAAACTGATTCCAATGTTATTCTTAATGGATATATTATTACTATATCCATCACCATCATATAGCTCTTCATGACTATGGTTATATATGGTTTGGTTGGTCGCTGATGCGGTACTGCCGTTAGCAAGTAGCTCGATACCGAGGTAGAAATTATTGCTCAACTTTTTACCATAACCAATAAACCCACCCCCAACAAAGCCATCAGCGACTAGATGATCATATCCTACTTGAGTGCTATGACCGTGAGATGTCGTAAAATTGAATAAAAATTGGTGGTGAATCTTTGCATAGTCATAGCCAACCGAACCCCCAAGATATAAACCTTGAGATAACCCCGAATCATCGGGTGTCGCGCTCAGGGAGCCCGAAAAAGAAACAGATGCTGTAGATATTACAGAAAATATAGTAGCGCACAACTGAATATATTTTTTTTTCATATTCGTCCTGTCGTTATTTATGCTGTCCCTTGTGCTAATAGCAGTGTATCTTCAGTATTATGGTGGATCAAGTCCTAATATGCGACCCTTCGTTTATTGGGGTAATTTAAATTATTACCATGTTGGATTTGACGACCCATGTAATATTTCCTTCTCCGCAGCTTCACGATGCTCTAGTGCATCTTTATACCATTGCGTATCTTTAATAGCTTCTGGTTTCATACCTTGTTTGAGTGTATCAAATACGTTGGTAGCTTTTTTATCATCTCCTTCTCTTGGGCTCTCAACAACTGGTTTAGATTTGACATTTATTTTGAGGCCACAATCCTTTTGTAGATACTCAATGTACGCTTCTGCTATTTTCGCAATAAAAGGATCCGGGGTTGAAATATTAATTTCTTTACTTTTAGCGAGCACATTATCAATCATATTGATGATGGTTGCAGCTTTCCGTTGCAGGTACTCATCATCACTCTCTCCGGCATCTCGCTTAGCATTTTTTTCCTCTAAAATTGCTTTTGGAATTTCATCCTTAAAACTTAAAGAATACTCATGACCGGATGTTGGGCATATGACTCGCGCCCCGGCTTCAGCAGCAAAGTTTGCGATTTTTTGGTCAGTGTCTATATCCTGTGAATTCATATTGATAGCCACCAATACTTTAATTTCAAGCATCTTATCTGTTGGATTTTTAAGATCAAGCCAAGTTAATTTGATAGTTGACGATGTATCTGCTGCAGGCGCAGCAGAAGCGCCCTCTGGCTTATGCTCTGCGTAAAATCTTTTCCATCTGTCGAATTTTGGTGGGGGTGGAGGTGCAGGGCTGGGTTTCGGGCTAGTTTCTTTTTCTGACAATGTTTTATTTAATCTTTCTATAAAAGTTTCGACTTCCTTCAGCAAACTTGTATATTGCTCCTTCTGGGAGTCTATAATTTCCTCAGCTTTTCCTTTTAGTTTTGCAAGTTTTTCATTATAACCTTGTATTTTTCCCTTTAGTTCTTCTGTAGTGATGCTTTTTAGTTCTGGAGAGTCATCCCCCCACTTTTGTTTTTTTGTTTTTGCTCCGAAATCTTCGAGTTGCGAGAGGATTGAGGTTGACTGGGATTCTGACTTTTGATTAATTAAAAGAGTAAGTTGCGCAACTTGAGCGCTCAAATTTGCAATCTCACCTTTACCCTCTTTTAATTGTTGATTAAGCTTCTCAACCGTGAGTTTCCGGTGAGGCCGGTGTGATCTGTTAATTTTTTCCTGATAAAGTCCCTGCTGTTATCAATCATCAATTAGCAGGAGAATTATCATGTCCCAAAACAATATTACCTCAATTAGCCAATTCCAGCAAAAATCGACTGAGGTTA
>CANNJI010000126.1 GCA_947504875.1 Legionellaceae bacterium | reverse complement strand
GTATGCACATCTTTTAAAGTTGCAAGTTCAGTTGTAGCTTTGTTTTGAGCACTTAAAAGCTCTGTCTCTAATAAACCAACGCGGCCTAAATACTCTCCCACAAGCGCACGTCTGTCCGCAGCATGCGCATCAGTTAAAGACGTTCGGAGGCTCTCTAATTCGGAAGTATGCTTATCTGTTAGTTTATCCATTTGTTGTTTGAGACCCTGAACTTCAGCAGCAGAGCCCTCTCGCAATAAGCTCATCTCGCTAGCATGCGCTGCAACAAGCTTATCTTTCTCACGAAGCAAAAGAGTCTTCTCTTCACCACTGGAAGCATTCAAACGGCCCGCCAATTCATTCAACGCTTGCGTATGCGCATCTTTTAAGGTTGCAAGGTCAGTTGCAGCTTTGTCTTGAGCACTTTTGAGCGCAACCTCTAATGCACCGAGTTGTCCCGTATAATCTTCCACAAGCGCACGTTTGTCCTCAGCATGCTCAGCAGCCAAAGACTTTCTGAGGTCATCTAATTCGGAACGATGCTTATCTTTTAGTTCAGCTATTTGTTGTGTAAGCTTCTCAACTTTCTGATATAAAACTCTGTTAAGCTCATCTTTTCCACTTACGGCCAACCCCAACGTTTCCATTGTGTTATTAGCAGAGACCACCACCGCCTTTAATTTTTCATTTTCAAGTTTCACAGGGGCAAATGCAGCCAGCATAGTTTTTTTATCTTTCTCAAACTTGGCTTGCTGCTCTTTAAGTTCTGTTCTAAGCTCAGTTATATCTTCTGTCAACTGCCTAATGTGCCGGCCTGTCTCAACAGCTTTCTCCGACAGTACTTGTATTGTCGTTTCATCCTTCTCCTTACCAATTTTCAGCCTAAGATTCTCTGCAACTAGAACCTCATTTTGTCTTTTTAACGCATTATTCTCACCCTCTAACTTTAAATACTTTTCAACCAACGCATCTAAACCAAACTTCTTCAACTCCTGCTTTTTATCAAATAGAATACGTTGCTGTGCATCCATTGGCTCGCCATATCTCTTTTTCATCCGCGTATAAAAAGTAACCGCTTCTATAGTTTCCTTACTATTATGTGTAGCTTGATAACTCTGTGCAGCAGACAATAACTCAGAGAAAAAAACCTCACTCTGCTTTTGGTCAAGAACTTGATTTTGATAATTAAGTGCAAAAAAACCCTTTAACTTTTCACGATTATCACTATCTTGAGCTGCCTGGATAAACCAATCCTTATTAGCGGTCATATACGACAAAGCCAAAGAAGGCTGCTCATCAGAAACAAGCTGTTGACTTACATCAACTAAATCTGCCATAACATTTAGTTTTTGAGCAAATAATGAATCGCCGCTCACAAAGTACTGGTTTAGAATATTAGGAGAATTTGCAGTTAAATATTCATATAATGCTTTCAGTTCAACCGCGCTATCTAATTTCTTTAGCAACAACTTAAACGTGTTATCATTATTACGTAACATTAACTCAACAGAAGGAAATAATGAGATCAACTCCCCTCTGTTTGCAGCCGTTTCTATAATAAATTCAACACCCTCAGTATTTTGATACGCTGCAGCGACTTCGCAAAGGGAAGGTAAGTCCAAGCGATATTTACCTCCCGAGTCTTTTTCATCAATCACCGCTTTTACAACATCCAACCCTTCTTTTTGTTGAATAAACAAATGATAAGGTGATAGACCTTGCTCATTTTTCATTGCTAATATAGCTTTTGTAGATAACTGAAAATGTTCTTTTAGTTGATTAAATATCTCAGGATTTTGTAAAGTCGCACTTAATAACACTGCTGCTTTAACTGCTGGATTCTTTTTATTTACAGCAGGAACAAACTCCATTAACATCTTTAATTGATCAGCATTATTATTACGAACAGAAATTTCAAGCGCACTGCCTATCCATTGGATGTCGAGATGGCCCTGTGTAAATTTTTCGGTTAACAGAGTAACCGGTGATCCTTCATGTCGGCCAAGCAGTATTTCAGCCTCTTCATCCATATTTTCTTGTAATAAACGATGCAATAACTCCACAGGTTTGTCTATGACTTCCTTTTCAACCTCTAAAGCTAATTTCTTTCGTTTCTGCTCATGAGTAATAGTTGTTTCACGGCCTGCTGCTTTGGTTCCGAGAGTAATATATTTACCTAATATCGTTTCTGCGCTGTTAATTAACTCTAAGAGTTCGTTTTTTTCTATGCCCACACCAGTCGAAGCAGCTGTACCCACCCTACTTAATATATTCTGAATTGCTGTTTTATCATCCCCGGCTGTGCCCGGCAAACTTGCCAACAATGCCTCCAACCGTCGATACAAATGCAATGGTTCGCCTTCGCGTTTATTTGAAGGAATAAACATGATGCTTTCATTATCTGAAACACCAAAAAGAGCCTTAAACCTTTCCTCATCGATTACTTCAAGTTTATTCCCGTTTCTACCGAGTACACCTGAAATAGCATAATCAACCAATGAACGGTTTTGTGAAAATTTTAAATACGCGTCTCGATTACACACACCAAAAGTCATTGCCGTCAGTGCCCAATCGTCCATGGCGATATCATTTGCATCAAGTGTTGTGATATCACTATTCGCATCTGGCTTTGTATTCGGCTTAATATAGGGTAAGGTGCAATTGTTCATAAAGTCTTCACGTTCTGTCGCATTTGAGCAAATTTCAAGCTTTGGGGTAATACCATAGGTATATGTGCCATTTGCGTTTAACTCTACAAAACGACCGTATTTATCACTTATACGGTTAAGAGCAGGCTCTGGTAAAACACCCTCTACCGTAAATTTACCTGCAAATAATTCAGCAAGGTCTGTTACTCCATCGCATGTCGCTGTTTTTTTAAAGCCACCCGTTGCCCAGTCAATAAACGTAACCTTATATTCACCATCTGCTGTTTTTACATAATTGAAGTTTTCAGGCTTAATGTCATTGTGTGTAAATCCTAACGCTGTAAATCTTTGCGCCTCTTGAATAATCGCTTTAGCTAATGCTAAACGATCTACAAGTATCCTTTTTGAATCAGCATGTTTGGCATCCTCACGAGCAACAGGATTATGATAGGCATCGCTGGTTTTCGGGTGGTCTTTTAATTCACTACCCACGGTTTTTTTAAACGACTCCCCGTGTGCTAACGCTTGTTGTAAATAAGATTGCAAAGGCTCTTCTTTTAAGAAAATCGTTTTCTCACCTGCAGTTTTTGGCGTTTGTCTTTTTTTATCTTTTAAGGTGCCCACCAACGGTGCTACGGCCGAATCCGAAAACCCTGACTCGGTCAGTGCACGTAACACATCACTTTCTACATAAACCAACTTATCGTCTTTAGCATAAATATCACGAACTTCTTTTGCAGCTAGCGCTTCCGGATTATAGGTAGGACTACCATCTTTTGATATAGCTCCTACTTTTACCACTGAATACCAAGATGATGTTAAATCGAATGCCCACTTAACTTTGGCATAACTACCCACCGAAAGACGGTAACTTGTAAAATATTTTTCTTTTACACCATAAGTTTCAGCCATACCTAAGGTAATAGGCGCTTCAGCGCCACGCGACCCCCCTAAAGATAATTTAAAATCGGTGCTACCAGGGAATTTATGAATAGAATAAGGTATTTCTTTTCCAACAAATTTATCATCAAGATCGAAAATAATTTCTCTCTCCTCCCCACCAGGCAAACTGATAGTTAATTTGTTGTTAAATTTTTGTAGTTTAAATTTATGTGATAACTTAAAGTTCACTTGTTCGAAAGAAAAATCTTGTATTTGAGCCGCTATCGCTAACGCAACCACGTGCATTACATTAAAATAGGTCTTATTTTGGTCCTCTGTTAATAAGGGGTCATTAACCCCTTCTTTTAATGCCTGATAATCATCTGCCATTCTATTTAGGTTTGTATCTATTTTATCTTTTGCAGTGCGATCAAAACCACCCAGGCCGTCAGGTATCAAACATTTTAATATTTCGGGGTTCTTAGACTCATCATACTCATTGCTATATGCGCGAGCAATGTCCCCAGGAACATCCCCATTACCATTAATGATACTCAAAGATTCAGCACGAGCATCAGCAGACTCTGTAATGCTTTTTGCTCTTGCTATATGTTCGTTAATTTCCTCGCTACGTTCCACGCCTGGAGTTAAGTCCGCGATTTGTTTATATACTCGATCAACTATTTTCGTTATGTCTTTAATCCCTATGGCTTCATGTGCATTTTTATATAAAATTGAAAACGCGGGATTTAAGCTATTAAGTCCCGTGCGTATGTCGCCACCTGCTGCTCCATCCCATATCTTTGAAAATTTATGCAGATCAATGAGTTTACTCAGTAGGATTTCTTCTTCCACATCAAGTTCTAACTTAGAAAAAAGAACGCCTGTTAGGTGTTTTTTTCTTAAGGCGGTAAAACATTTTTCTTCATCAGAGCCTTGAGCCAACTGTTTTTGAACATCATCAAGTGATCCGCCGGACTTGCTACTAGGGACAACAGCACTCATGAATGTAGTATACTTCATCAACTCTTGACAAATCGTATGAACACCTACTGTGTCAATACTCTGTTTATTGAGAATTTTGACAAGGTTAGCAGCGCCTTTGATTTCTTGGCCTCCCTCGGTGGTGTTGAGTTTGCTAATATCAAAGATACAAAATGAAACATGAAGACCAGTCGCCGTCTGTGTTATAAACGCCTCATTTAAAAAAGAAGAAAATAGCGCGGCTTTTTGCTCTGCCGATAAGCTCCCATATCTCTCATAACCGCCCTCATACTTTATATAGTCAAGAAATTTCTTCGTCCCAGCCCATAATCGACTTAATTTTAATTCACTCTCATCAATTTTAGATCTTGTATTAAAGCTATTTTGGGCTTTCACTATTTTTCCATTGAGCACACTTATCCGGTCCTGATCTTGCAATGGATTCAGTTTGAATATCTCAGCTTTATATTTATGTATTTTTTTTCTATTATTAAGTTCAGTATTGAGTAATACTAATTCTTCTTGTAGTGCTGGTTTTTGTTTATTGAACTTGCATTGTCCCAATTGAGTTTCTTTACTTCGTATAAGTCCGTGTAGTGATTCTAAAACATAAATGCTAAATTCAGTATTCGTCAGATCAATCCCATCTCTCGCCACGCCCACCAACAAAGCGTTAATTTTTGCATTAATCTCCGATAACTCCAGTTTAAGTTCATCATGTCTTATTTGGGCATTAATTTTTTTTTCGGTGGAAATTGCAGAACCGCCAGCAATTATTGCCCATTTTTCTTTGATCACACCTTCAACTAGCTCACGCTTTGTATTTAAATCCTTAAGTAAAGCCTCATAATTATCATATAAATTATCATCTATTGCTTTTTTTGCCTTTTTATACAGCTTTATATTGCCTTGCCCGGCTTGGGTTTCAACCCTCAAAAACACCGTATTTTTCCGATTATAAGCCGCTATCAACTCATGTTCTTGCGTGCTATTGTATAAAACCTCTGCATCTGGAAAAAGCTTTGTTTCGTAGATGTCGCGCGCCCAAAACAAAGATTCTTTGAGGTTTTTTGTGCATAGATCAAGATACGCTACCCTTGCTTCACTACCATCATCAAGCAAGGTATATAACGCTTTGGTTGCAAGCATAGAATCAACCCATTCGTGGGATTGTGGTGATTTTAAAAGTTCATCAAACGTTTTGGCTAAAAAAGGACCAATAGGTAATTTATGAATAATAGCTTGGAGGGACTCTGTCCCTAAAAATCTTGCTGTTTCATTTATGATGGCTTGATATTCTTCATGTTCGATAGGAGCACTCAAATTATCACGTTGCTTTAGAATATATGCAAAAACAGCATCCCTTGCTAAGGCCTTTCTTTGTTCTAAACCTATGTGACTTAAGCTGGAATTAGCCGTAGCTAAGGTTGAAATGAATAACTCAATTTTTTCTTTACCTAATGTGCGTAATTGCTCAATAAGTGCGTCACCCGACAGAGAAGCCAAAACCAAGTGCTGATATTCTTGTTTATGGTCTTTAATGGCTTTGGGAGCATATGTTAATACTTGATCTAAATGGCTTAGTGAGCTGAAATGAGAGGCAAACGCGCGCTTGAAATCAGACTTATCTGTTTTTTTATTATTCTTTAATTTTATCAATTCTGATGACTTAGTCATCGTCTCAACTTGGGCCCAAAAATCAGTGTCATGTTCCCGCATGAAAGCTCTCCTTCTTCGCAACCGTTAATACATTGCGTCATTTGATTTTATATTAATTCAGATTGCTCTTTTATTTGTATTATAGACCAAATATTTTATACTGCAGTCGCAGAGCTGCGGTTCTTTTGTCAAACCAACATCTTAAAAGGGCCGGAGGGTCGCGTCTTGCCTTGTGCCTTTTAAACCAACAAACCAAAAACCAATGGGGTCAGAGTCGATTGATAAAATTTGAGCACAAAACCAAACTTTAAAACAAAATAATCTCTTGCCAATCCGCTGCATTGACATCCCTCAATTTAAAACGTAACCTGCTCTTCTGATGTGACGGCGCACAATGGAATAAAAAGCCCGTACGATATCAATGACAATCAAGGAAGACATTGTTCATGAGCAAAAAACCCCTACACAACCCGCACGACAAACTCTTTCGAGCAGCCATGCAATACCCTGAAGTTGTACGCGAATTTTTAGAAATGCATTGTCCTGAAAATATTAAAAAAAATTTAGATTTCAACAGTATTACAACCTGCCCCAATACGTTTGTGGATCAAGATTTAAAATTATTACAATCCGATGTGTTATTAAAAGCACGGGTTTTGGATAACGAAACATACCTTTATATTCTGGCTGAGCACCAAAGTAAACCCGACGAGCTGATGCCTTTTAGGTTGGTTCAGTATATGACCAAAATATGGGACTTTCACATCAAGCAATCTAAAAAATCCTTACCCTTACCCGCTATTTTTCCTCTTATTTTCTATACCGGGAAAGGCAAATACACAGCAGCGCATACGCTATGGGACCTCTGTGGCGACCAAAAAAAAATCATGCAACACATTTGGACCACCCCTTTTTCAATCATTGATGTTAATCTGATTCCTG
>CANNJI010000125.1 GCA_947504875.1 Legionellaceae bacterium | reverse complement strand
TCGAATAGAGCTAAACGGGGAGTCTATGAGAAAAAAAGAAATTGCTTCATCGTGATCACTCTGAGATAATTTCTTCGCTTGCAAAAACAACGGAATATTAGGTGATCACACTAGGCGATAATCGGTGATCACGTTCGCAGGAATACCCAGATGTAGATACAATTGTAATAAAAAACGGACGGGTATTGAAAAAATACGATCCCAAGCATCAAATTTATAAAGGCATTATTCAATATTTACTCGATACAACGCCCTATACGATAAAAAATATTGCAGAACTCTCAAATTCTTCAGTAAAAATTATTCGATCTATTTATTGTGACAATCAAGTACCGTCACGCGTTTCAATTGAGCTTAGTCTTGTGAAGTTGTATCACATGATTATTGAGCTGCATTTACGCGAACCTGATGGATTAAGAGATTGATATGAAAACCTTCAATATTAATCAAGCTGCTGAATTTCTTGGTGCGCATAAAGAAACGGTTCGACGTATGGTCGTAACAGGCGTTATTCCTGGAGCCAAGGTCGGACGAAGTTGGAGATTTATCGAGCATGATCTTGTGGCGTACATAAGAAAGAAGTACTCTACCTGCGATGCATCGCAGGGTGACCATAATAGGAGTAACACATGGCACTCTACCAAAGAGAAGGAGTCTGGTGGGTTGATATTTTCCACCAGGGAAAAAGAATACGCAAAAGTACTGGGACTGAGGTAAAGGAAGACGCGCAGCGTTTTCATGATCAGATCAAATATGAGTTGTGGGTGGTAAAAAAAACCAAAGCCATACCTGAAAAAACATGGATGGATGCGGTTATTCGATGGCTGGAGGAATCCGCTCACAAACGAAGCCTTGATATGGATAAGGTGCACTTGGCTTGGTTGGATTCTTATTTAAGATCTAAAAAACTAGTGGATATTGATAGAGATCTTATCGAATCAATTGCGAAGAAAAAAGAAAAAACCAAGGTTGCACCAGCCACCGTCAATCGGGTGTTGGAGGTGATTCGAGCAATATTGAATCGCGCCCACAAAGATTGGGGTTGGCTTGAAACAACGCCGGTTATTCGGATGAGGAAGGTTGAAAATAAAAGGGTGCGTTGGTTAAGTCTGCAAGAGGCTAATGGGTTGTTAAAAGAATTGCCAGCTCATTTGAATGAAATGGCATCATTTTCTTTAGCCACTGGACTTAGGGAATCGAATGTTGTGAATTTAAAGTGGAATCAGATCTATTTAGACAAAAGACATGCGCTTGTGCATGCCGATGAGTCTAAAACAAAAAGAGCGATTCCAGTCCCGTTGAACCAACAAGCGCTTTCTATTTTAAACTCCCAAACAGGCAAACATCCTGTGTATGTTTTTACATACAAAGGACAGCCTGTGACGAGATGTAATAACCATGCTTGGCGAAAAGCTTTGATCCGTGCAGGGATTAAGGATTTTCGGTGGCACGATTTGCGACACACTTGGGCAAGCTGGCATGTGCAAAATGGTACGCCATTACATGAATTGCAACAACTGGGTGGTTGGTCAAATTATGAAACGGTTTTGCGTTATGCTCATCTTTCAAGTGAACACTTGATTGTCGCCGCTGAGAGGGTGTATGACACAAAATTGCCACAGTAACTTGGTTTTTATGTCACATAACGTATGTAACTTGTTGATTATAATGGTGCGCCCGGAAGGAATTGAACCTCCGACCCTCTGGTTCGTAGCCAGATACTCTATCCAGCTGAGCTACGGGCGCATAGTGCTGGCGGAGAGAGAGGGATTCGAACCCTCGATGGAATTTTGTCCCATACTCCCTTAGCAGGGGAGCGCCTTCGACCACTCGGCCATCTCTCCGGTCAATGAAACGAGAGTATATCAGCAAATAAGCACTCGTCAATGAAATTAATTATAATATTCTCATGTAAACTCATTTTTTATATGCGAATATCAAACTACTTAATATAAACTGACCAAAAAGGTAATTTTGGTACCCTATCTCCATTCATCTGTCCGGCGCTATAAGAGACAATGAGGTGACATTAGTTGTTTCTTTTTCGAAAAAACTTACTTTTTTAATCACTGTTGGCATAAATTGAGTCATCCAACCAACCAAGGGTTTGAGACGTTTATACAAATCAGATTGCTCAATATAAGATTCTTTGCTCAAGGATGTCATGTTAATAACAACCATGATCAAACCAACAATAAATACACCTCGAATAAAACCAAAGCCCATGCCAAGCACTCGATCAGTACCACTTAAACCCGCGCGACGTAAAATATAACCCAACACTGCATTGACAATGGCGCCCGCAAGCAAACTTGCCAATAGCACCAAAACAAAACCCGCAATAAAACAGGCTGTTTTATCTTCAAAATAAGGTTTAATCCAAGGAGATAAACTATCGGCATAAGTAATGCCTAGCCAAATGGCTAGGATCCACACACATAACGCGATTAGCTCTTTGACGAAACCTCGAAATAACCCCGTGAGAACAGAAAGGGTTACAATGACAATAATTGCATAATCAATCCAATTTAGATTCATAGTAACTCATACGCCTTATTGAACGACAAAGCCTTTTAATTGCATATTTTGAGCGAGTTTTTTCTGTAACAACTCTGCATCATCACGCTTAGCCAATTGACCTACAACAACTTTATAAAAAGCACCTTGACGAGTAGTAATTTTTTTATAGCTCGCTTGATATCCGTGCGTACGCAACTTAGTTACCAATGCTTGTGCATTCGCTTGACTTCCAAATGACGCGAGTTGGACAGCATAGAGTCCTTCTTTAACAGCAATTGTTTTTGCAATTTTTATAGGAAGATCAACACGGCTAATAATATTTGCTTTAACAGCTTTTTTGGGTAATGGCTCTACAATCTTTGCAATTTCAGACGGGCGCCGACTGACAGGTTCGACAACTGCAGGAATATCGATGCGAGCAACTTTAACTGTATCAAACACAGTTTGCTGTTTTGAAACATTCACAACTGGCGCTGCTGGTTTCGGTGGCAACTGTATAGAAACATTAATACTTTCTTCAAGACGTTGATTAGAACGTTTGATCATTGCCGGAACAAAAATAATTGCTATTGAAACAATGACCACCAAGCCAGTCAGTCGATGTTTTAAACGCTCATCCATTGTAAATTTCATGAATCCTCCTAAATTTAAATCTGAGAAGCCATTACAGCAGCAACTGTTAAAAAAGAGCCATATACAACAATCAAATCCCCGGGTTGTGCCTGAGCTTTGGCTTGATTAAAAGCAAGCACTGGACTCTCATAATAACACTCAGGTGCATCATTGATAGCATCACCAAAGGCTTTTTGCAATGCAAGCTTATCTGTTGCTCGCTCCCCTTCCAAAATAGCAGGATACCAGCAATGTACTAGGCATCCAATGGGTTTAATTAAACCGCAAAGATCTTTATCTTTTAAGGCGGAAAAGACAGCATGCACTTTCCCTTGCCTCTTATTATCGGATAACACCTGAGCAAGACGACGAACAGCTTGTGGATTGTGGGCCACATCAAATAAATAGTTAACGCCGCTCTCGTCTACCTTGAGCTGAAGACGCCCTAAAATATTAACCCTACCTGCAGCCAGAATCCAATCACTGACGTCAACAGGCAAACGTATTTTCAACAGCATCGACATAACAACTGCAGCGGCCATCGCCTGTGCATTAATCGCTGGTTTAGGTAACTTAACCTGCCCAATTCGGGGTAATATTAACACAAGTGAGTCTTCAATGGTATAAAAAGAATAGAATTCACCCAAAAAATAAGCTTCTGCATGCGTTGAGCGGGCATAATTTATAAGAGACAGCGGCGGATCTGTATCAGCATAGATCATTGGTTTATTGCCCCGCATGATACCGGCTTTTTCATACGCAATTGCTTCTCTTGTGCTCCCCAGAAAATGTTGATGATCAAGGTCAATGGTTGTAATAATACAGGCGTCAGCATCTATGACATTTGTTGCATCTAATCGCCCGCCCATACCCACTTCAAGAATAACGACCTCTGGTTGTACTTGTTTAAAATACCAAAGTGCAGCAAGCGTTGTCATTTCAAAGTAAGTTAGAGAAAGGCTCTCGGGGATAGCGTGAATTACATTAAACGCATCACATAAGGTTTCATCAGAAATCGGTACCTCATTAACACATATTCTTTCATTAAAATGTAATAAATGAGGGGAAGTATAGGTGCCCACTTGATACCCTGCTGCACTATAAATAGCGCTTAACGCAGCCACAGTTGAGCCTTTTCCATTGGTTCCTGCGACGGTGATGACAACACCGTCGATGGATAGCAATTCCAATTTATCAGCAACTACTTTCACGCGCTCTAAACCTAATTGAATAGGCTCCAAGTGTCGTCGTTCTAAATAATCAAGCCATTCAAACAACGAGCTTAGATTAGTATCAGTCATCAACTTTGGCCAGTCGATGATGCGTTAATGTTGAAATAATTTTAGCGAGATCTTCTCGTAAATTTTTTCTTTCGATAATCATATCGATATGTCCATGTTCAAGTAAAAATTCACTCCGTTGAAATCCTTCAGGCAGTGTTTGTCTTACAGTCTGCTCGATAACACGTGGACCAGCAAAACCAATCAGTGCATTAGGCTCAGCAATAATCACATCTCCAAGACTTGCAAAGCTTGCTGATACGCCGCCCATTGTTGGGTCGGTGAGCACAACAATAAAAGGAAGCCCTGTTGCAGCAAAACGTGCCAATGCAGCTGAAGTCTTAGCCATTTGCATCAGCGAAAACAACCCTTCTTGCATGCGCGCACCACCACTTGCAGTAAAACATAAATAAGGTTTTCTTTCCGTTTCAGCAACAGTAAGCCCACGAACAAATTTTTCACCAACAGTGGCGCCCATAGACCCACCCATAAAACCAAACTCAAACGCACTGACGACCACTGGAAACTGTTGAATTGCACCCTTCATCACAACCAGCGCCTCAAGCTCCCCTGTTGCTTTTTGAGCTTGAACAATACGATCTTTGTATTTTTTGGTGTCTCTAAACTTTAATCGGTCAATAGGCTCTAAATGAGCTGCAATTTCTGATTGACCTTTTTCATCCAGGACCTGCGCCAATCTTTCTCTTGCAGACAAACGATGGTGGTGGTTGCATTTAAAACAAACCATCAGGTTTTTTTCAAGTTCAGCACGATAAAGAATTTCACCGCACGCCTTACATTTAAACCAAAGACCTTCAGGCACACCTTTTTTTTGCGTGGTTTCCGTTCTAATTTTTGAAGGTAATAATTTTTTTAACCAACTCATCAAGCATGATCCAAGAATTAAATAGAATGATAGTATAACCTGAAATTTCTTTTTGAGCTGCTCCTCTCTATCAAGTTTTCTATCGTTTTGCCGAAATACTAGTAAGAGCATTGTCAGATCGAGGCATCTATGAAACGATTTGTCTTATTTGTAATGAGTATCATGATTATCCTTAATTGTGCCTGGGCAGGTAAAAACACACGTTACGGAGAGCGCTTCTGCAACTCAGCCGAATACTCATGCATTAAAATATCTCAGGAGGACACTTGGGATGCACTATTTCCTGAGCCAGAACAACAAGATATCGTACGCCGCCTTAATCGAATGAATATAAGCCTTCAAGCCGGAATGATTATTGCAGTACCTAAACATCTTGACCAAATCACTATTTATGACGTTTCTCCTTTCCCCCGATATATCAACTCCGAAGGGGAGAAAACCATCTATGTTAGCCAAGAAGATTTGGCATGGGGTGCGTATAATGAATCAGGCGAACTTGTTTGGTGGGGACCCTTATCATCAGGCGCTGGCGGATGCCCCAGATTAGATGGCCATTGTTTAACACCCTCAGGGTCTTTTCGTGTGATTCGTAAACAGGATATCGATTGTATTTCCACCGCATTTCCCCAACGACCTGATGGGATGAGTGGAGGTGCTGAAATGCCCTATTGTATGCATTTTTTCCGAGGATATGCCCTGCACGGGAGCGATAGCGTGCCTGGATATCGTGCAAGCCATGGCTGCGTTCGAATGTTCACAGAAGATGCGCGTTGGCTCAATGAAGAATTTATTGATTTGCCAGGTGCTGGAGGGCTCAAAGGTACTCGCGTGTATATTGAGGCACCCAAGAAGCTATTGTAAAAAAGCAAAAGAGCCGCCAACCCCCTCTTTTTTTAGTTTTACATTTAACTCGTCCGTCATTTTTTTGGTAGCGAACGGTCCAAGTTTAACCAAATATTGATTTTTATTTTTTTCAACAAATACAGTTGAGGGTGTAATTTTAGCCAACTTACTTTTCAGTGTATCCGCCAAGACAGATGATCTAAAAGCCCCCGCTTGAAGATAATACTGCGCAATTTTAGGCTTGTTGCCCGCTTTAAGGGACAACGCCTCTATTTCAACGGGTGCCGTACCTTTAGGAAATAACCCTAGTTTAACCGCTGCACCATAAGATAAATCAATAATACGTCCTTTATGAAAGGGACCTCTGTCATTAACTTTAATAATCGCAGTGCGCCCATTATCTAAATTTTTTACTTTAATGTAAGTTGGTAACGGTAGTGTTTTGTGCGCTGCTGTTAAAGCATACATGTCATAGGTTTCACCGCTTGAAGTTCTTCCCGCATGAAATTTGGTGCCATACCAGGAGGCAAGTCCTTGTGTCCTATACCCTGTTGCGGAGGTCATCACATCATATCGATGCCCATCAACCTGATAAGTGCTTGGATTGCCATATCGACTAAGAGGCTCATCAATCGGCTTGACTGGTTTAAAGAATACTGGGACAGGACCCTTGGGCGCGCTGTCATTCGTCTGAGCGTGAGAATTATTTGTTTTATTTGATGAATAGATGGCCTTTGATGCAACACATAAGCCATTATGAGTAACCATAAGCAAAAAAACAAAAAAAAGATTCAACGATTTCATATTTATTCCTTTATCTTTAATTTATTCAAGTATATCGTGAGTTTCCGGTGAGGCCGGTGTGATCTGTTAATTTTTTCCTGATAAAGTCCCTGCTGTTATCAATCATCAATTAGCAGGAGAATTATCATGTCCCAAAACAATATTACCTCAATTAGCCAATTCCAGCAAAAATCGACTGAGGTTA
>CANNJI010000124.1 GCA_947504875.1 Legionellaceae bacterium | reverse complement strand
TCAAGGCCTATGATCGATCGATTACAACAACTCAAAGACTCTTTGTCGCAACAACGCGCCGATATTGCGATTGACAGATTGATTGAACAAATGTTGAAGTTAGATTATGCTTATTGAACGAATCTCATGACTTATCGTATCGATATTCAACATGCTTGTAGCAGTAAAACTCAGATCACGGATGACCTCATAATGCGCTGGGCCAAAACCACTTTGCACGCATTTAAACCCAAAGCTGAATTAACTATTCGTTTAGTTGATCCAGAAGAGATGATCCATTTAAATCATGTCTACAGACAACAACACAAGCCGACTAACGTCCTAGCCTTCCCTGCGAATCTTCCTAAAACCGTCCGTTTAGCGCGACCGTTATTGGGCGATGTGGTGATTTGCGTACAGGTCTTACTAGAAGAAAGCCAAGCCCAATCGATACCCCTTGAGGCGCATTGGGCTCATATCGTTATTCATGGCATTTTACACTTACTTGGATACGACCATATCAAACCAGAGGAAGCCCGTATCATGGAAGAACGTGAAGTGATCCTGCTCACTGAACTCGGTTACGATGACCCTTATCTAAAGGACAGACACCTTGATGAATACAGTTAACCTATCTACTTGGCAAAAAATCAAAAAGTTACTCTATTCACAATTGCAATCTAAAGCACAATTAACCGAGGTGTTACGCAATGCCCAACTTCGTTCGGTTATTGATGCCGAAACCCTATCAATGCTAGAGGGCGCATTAGCATTTTCAGAATTAAAAGTACGCGACATCATGCTCCCTAAAAAGCAAATGGTGTGTATCGACCTACAAATGATTCTAGAAGACATTATTGCAATCGTAACGAAGTCAGGTCACTCACGGTTTCCTGTCGTTAGTGACCGTATGAGTAATGTAGTCGGCATTCTGCACGCAAAAGACTTGATCCGTTACCACAATAGTCAAACAGAGCCCTTCAACTTGCGCGATATTGTCCGTCAAGCTAGCATCGTGCCCGAAAGTAAACGCCTAGATAGTTTGTTGCATGACTTTCGTTCACATCGCAATCATATGGCGATCGTCGTTGACGAATATGGCTCTTTGCTGGGGTTTGTAACTTTGGAAGATATTATCGAGCAGATTATCGGAGATATTGAAGATGAGTTTGATATCGACGAAGAAGCGAATATAAAAGAACATGCAGATGCTCATTATATAATAAAAGGTCACACCCCCATTAAGGAATTTAATGAACATCTTCATACTAAATTTAGCGAAGAGTTTTATGACACAATAAGTGGCATTTTAACCTCAAATTTTGGGCGCCTACCTAAACCTAATGAAAGCATTACTATCGAGCAGTTTGAATTCAAAATTATTAGCGCTGATTCGCGCCGCATCCATATTATCGATTGTTTGGATCGTCGCGCCCAAAAGCTGGAATAAAAACGCCAGATAGTGTTGACATACCAGACGCTTAACCCTGATCATACTGCTTTTTTTGGAATTTCTGTCATGTTAGATATCAAATATATTCTAGATAACGTTGAAACCCTTCGTGATGTGATAGAAAAACGTCACGTCAAGGCTGACCTAGATGGTCTTCTGTCCCTTTATGCTCAGCGCAAAACACTATTATTAACAGTGGAAACCCAGCGCGCCGAAGCAAATAAAATTGCCAAGTTAATTCCTGCAGCTGCTCCAGATGATAAAAAAGGATTAATTGAACAAGGCCGTGACTTAAATCATGCTATCACTAGGTTGGAAGAAGCGCTTCGCACCCTAGATGATGGCTACCAAGCCGCACTTTATACCATTCCTAATTTACTTGCTGTTGATACCCCAGTAGGCGCCGATGACCAGGAAAATGTAGTTATTCGTTATTATCTCGAACCCACACAATTTGATTTTATTGCAAAAGACCATCTTGAATTAAGTAAGGCTCTTGGTATTTTAGATTTTGATAGTGGCGCCAAAGTATGTGGAAGTAAATTTTATTTTTTAAAAGACGACGGAGTATTACTCGAGCTCGCCTTACAATTGTTTGCAATGAAAATTGCTAAAGAATTCGGCTATACTCAATTGATTACCCCTGATTTGGCCAAAAAATCGGTTCTAATTGGGACAGGCTATTCGCCGCGGGGTGAGGAATCTAATATATACAATATTGAAGAGTTAGACTTAAGCCTTATCGCCACAGCAGAAATCACGGTCGGAGGTATTCATGCAAATGAGTTGCTCGAAGAACACCAATTACCATTGAAGTATGTCGCATTAAGCCATTGCTTTCGACGCGAAGCCGGATCAGCAGGTAGAGAAAGCAAAGGGTTATATCGTGTTCATCAATTTTCAAAAATCGAATTATTTCAAATTACCAAGCCTGAGGAAGCAGAAGCCGCGCTAGACGCTATTTTAAAGCTTGAAGAAACGATTTATCAGCGCTTAGGGCTGCCTTATCGGGTTGTGCGTATTTGTGCGGGGGATTTGGGTGCGCCTGCTTATAAAAAATATGATATTGAAGCGTGGATGCCCGGAAGAGATTCGACAGAAAAATATGGAGAAATCACATCGGCTTCGAATTGCACTGATTTTCAATCACGGCGTTTAAATATTCGCTATCGTACAGAAGACAATAAAAAAATATTTCCTTATACATTAAATGGAACAGCCATAGCGCTGAGCCGCACATTGATCGCTATTTTAGAAAACTATCAACAAGCAGATGGTTCAGTCCTGATTCCAGAGGTCCTCAGAGCGTATATGGGCAAGGATACAATAGATGCTTGATCAACTCGCAGATAGCCTCAATCTCATCACGACGCAGACTAAAACCAATATGCCTTTTTTATCACAAATGCTTGGGGTGCTTTGGGCCATCTACTTTATTAATTTTTTTCTCGGACAACGCTTATTATTACTCGGGATCCGTCCTCGGCATTTATCCGGATTACTGGGTATTATCTGCGCCCCCTTGCTTCATGCAAACTTCAATCATATATTTTTTAATTCCATTCCGTTGGTTGTGTTGGCCAATTTTATTTTAATTCAAGGTGTGCCGTATTTTTTCTATGTCTCCGCGGTGATTATTCTCCTCTCTGGCGCCCTCACGTGGTGTTTGGCTAAACCTGGTTTACACGTAGGAGCAAGTGGCGTTATTAGCGGCTATTGGGGCTTTCTCGTTGCCAATATTTATCAGGAAGGTACGGTAACCGCGATTATTTTAGGTATTGTTTGTGTCTATTACTTTGCTGGAATTTTTCTGTCTATTTTTCCCGGCGAAAAAAGCGTATCTTGGCAGGGTCATTTGTTTGGACTTTTTTCAGGTTTTCTAACAAGTTACACTATCGGAATATTGGCTCATCCATAAATCATCTTAAAATCCAGAATATAATCATTTGTTCTATCTATTACGCAAACTGGCATAAATCTGCTAATCTTTGAATAAGACAGTAAAATGAATCAATCTTTAATAAGGATGAAGCGCGCATGAGAACCATGATGACTGGAATATTATTAGCCAGCTGTATCAGTTCAATAAGTTATGCCCAAGTTAAAGAGATTGCCTTGACCATTGATGATTTACCTTATGTCGGGACTAACAGTGAAACAAAAGGGAATTTACAACGCTCACAGGACCGATTTATGAAGATTTTAGGGTATGTTGTGGATAATCACATCCCTGCTACAGGATTTGTAATCGCAGGCTCTATTGCACAAGGTCAGTGGCAACTGTTAGAGCAATTTCGTGCTGCAGGATTAGGCATAGGGAATCATACCTACTCACATGCAAACTTAAATCGCATCTCAGCCGAGCGTTATATTTCTGAAATTCAGCGTTCAGATAAAATACTTGCCCCGATAATGACACAACCCAAATACTTTCGATATCCTTATTTAGCCGAGGGTCGTGGTCTTACAAAGCAAGCCGTTATGGATTATTTAACGGCAAATCAATATACCATTGCACCGGTCACGGTTGACAGCAATGATTATAAATTTAACGAAAGACTATTACATATTTCGTGGAGAGTCCGTAATCAATCCGTCGAACAAATTAAAAAACAATACTTAAACTTTATTTGGCAACAAACCCTAAAAGCCGAGAGACATTCTAAAGGCGGAGATAGTGTGCAAATTCTATTAGTTCATTCTAATTTGCTGAATAGCCATTGTTTGGGCGACGTTATAAAAATGTATCAGGATCACGGCTACCGTTTCGTCAGTTTAGAAGCAGCATTATCAGCCCATCCTGCGTCGATTACAAACGAATCACCTGAGCCAACCATAGACGGGGCTCAAACCCTACAGGATAATCCTAAGATATCTGAAAACGATCAAGTCGGTGAGTGGCTATCCGATGAAGAAAAAGCTTGATACAATGACGTTCTTTCATCACCATTGATATTAAGAACTAATGAATCAAACTATCGTTTGTGTAAAATCAGGAAAAGAAGGCACACGCCTAACGGCTCCACCCTTTCCAGGTAACCTTGGGGAACGCATATACCAACAGATATCTTCTGAAGCCTGGCGTTTATGGCTTGGACACCAAACCATGCTCATTAACGAATACCGTTTAAGTTTGATTGATCCTAAGGCACGAGAATTTCTTCGAACAGAAATGGAAAAATATTTTTTTGGCTCCGGTTCAGACAAACCGAGCGGATTTGTGCATCCAGACAAAAAAAAATAGCTTCTGTGTCTTGACTCAAAACTATTCTCGGCGTCTAATACGAAGTCTTAAGGCCAGATAGCTCAGTCGGTAGAGCAAAGGATTGAAAATCCTTGTGTCCCCAGTTCGATTCTGGGTCTGGCCACCATATTAATGAATGACTCACATAATAATTTCAAATCCTACAGCCTGAGCTAAATAATCTAATTCGTTCCATTCACTTTTATAACAAGGTATATTCCCCAAGCTATTGTGAATATCACAATCAATAATTTAAACACGCGTAAAATAATTCTTGACTAAATTTTAACATTTAAAGCACAATAGTGGATTCTTACGCCTTGGCTTGGTAATTAACCACTAGACGTTGATCAAACGAAGGTATTTTTACTCAATGCACACGTTTTGCCAATAAAATTTAGGAATAACGGCTCAAAAATTACTTGCGATTTCACTTAATAGGATCATGCTATAAAGCATGAACCGTTTATCAGAATTATTACAATTTTATTTTGGAAAGAAAATGGACCTTTTTTATAAAAGCTTTGAAGATGTATTCCGTGGATCTAGAGCGCTTATTAAACAACGACTTTGCTATTATTTGCCTTTAATTCACGGATTACAAGTGAGTTTTAATGACTTAACTATTCTTGATCTGGGATGCGGTCGTGGGGAATGGCTAGAATTATTAAAAGAACAAAAAATCCACGCACAGGGTGTCGATTTAGATGAGGGAATGTTATCCGAATGTCGGAACTTGGATTTAAACTGCATACATAGCGATGTCATGGTTTTTCTTAAAGGTCAATCTGATGCTTATTGCGAAGTGATTACCTCATTCCATTTAATAGAGCACTTACCATTTGAGGTTTTAAAAGAATTGATTTTTGAATGTTTTCGCGTATTAAAGCCAGGTGGTCTATTAATTTTAGAAACACCAAATTGTGAAAACATACTGGTTGGTTCAGGAAGTTTTTATTTAGATCCAACGCATACAAACCCTTTGCCCTCAAAACTCGTATCTTTCCTAACGATATTTTGTGGGTTTAAGAAAAGTGATGTTCATTTTCTCACTTTACCATGGCCTAATTTAGATGATGTTCAACCTTCATTGGTTAAAATATTTTATGGTGTTGGCGGCGATTATGCCGTTATTGCTCAAAAAGAAGGGGACGAGGATGTCTGTCAGTTATTGGAAAATTTTACCCGCCAAAATCCTAAAAAAGATTTACATACGCTACTTCGTGAGTATGACGACAGAATTAATCACAAAGCTTTAAAAATTAAGAAAGCAATCCATATTCTTTTAAAGTTTTTTTGTATTAAACATTTTATAAGAGCATATAAAAAGCTGAAATATAAATAGGTCATGCCCCTACAATTTTTTTACCTTCTTATCTGCCATAATTCGAACTCAAATTTTTTAATATATTTCTATAGAGGTGGGTCAAAAAATTCGGACCAAAATTTTAAAAAGTTAAGATATAATTCTCGTTAGGAAGATTGGAGACGAGATGAGCGAACAACACAAAAAATACACTCCTGCTGAGAAAGCTAAAATGGCTTTGGAAGCAATTAAAGCAGAGATGACATTAGCACAAATATCTTCGAAGTATGCTGTGCATTCGACACAAATTAATGCATGGAAAAAGCAATTATTAGCTTATTTACCCGATGCTTTTAGTGAAAAAACCAAGCACCAAACAATAGCTCATAACGGAGAATTTGCGGAACTATATGAGCAAATTGGTCGACTAAAGGTCGAAAATTATTTTATTAAAAAAAAGTGTTAGGTGTTCCGTGGATAATCGACGCGAATGGATCGAACCTGATCACCCTATACTCTCTGTACGTCAACAAGCTGAAATACTAGGTATAAATCCTATATTCCGCAGCAAATTCCCCATAATTTTCAATTAACATGATTTATATTAAATCAATCTGTCCGCTCCAAGAAAAAGATCTAACGAAATTAAGAAATAGATCAAATCAATTATCCAAGTAATGGCTTATTATTGCGGTCATGTTTTTTTAGACCGATACCGCCATGCCATTAAATCGAGACACTGTTAGTAGTGAACAATTAGGTCATCTTGGGTTGGTTGCCGCAACCATACAAGAGTTAGGCATAATCGATAAAATTGATGCGCGTCTGGATTTTAATGAGCAAAAAGGAAGTTTGGTTAGCCATGGTCGCCGAGTCGCTGCGATGGTATTGAATGGTCTTGGTTTTATGAATAGTCGCCTTTCGATGACGACGCATTTTTTTCAGGATAAACCGGTTGCGCAGTTATTGAATGCGGAGGTTTACGCTGAAAATTTGAATGACGATTGTTTAGGGCGATGCCTGGACAAAATTGCTGAGTATGGTGTGACAAAGCTGTATTCAGAGCTCGCATTTGAGATAGCCAAAGAACAAGGAATATTAGGGCAACGGTTACATTTGGATTCAACGAGTTTTGTTTTGTATGGTCGTTATGACATAGATTCGCCAGAATCCGCGCCTATCCCAACTTACGGATATTCAAAGGCTAATCGGCCCGACTTAAAACAAGTCATGCTGTCGTTGACACAG
>CANNJI010000123.1 GCA_947504875.1 Legionellaceae bacterium | reverse complement strand
GCTTCAGCACAGGTGTATTTCTGTTCGGTTACTAGGCTAACTGCATCAAGTTTAAATTCTTTCGTATATTTTCTTCTACTAGACATCATGACCTCCAATTAAGCAAATTATCTCTTAACTGGGGTGTCCAAATCAATTAAACCACGTCAACAACTCATGACAACGTATAACAACTATTATGGATTAAGCAAAACATTAAACACGATTGACTCATCCAATGCTAATCGTTTTAAACAGCAAATTACAATCGATCAAATCATGATGGAGGTTGAAATTAGTTATTTAAAACATTTTACCTATCTTTTAAAAGAACTAATCTAAGCATTCACAAGTCAATCATCACCGTGCGGTGAAAACGTTCAGGAGAAAACGGTTTTTTTGCTCAGTTTATAGATTTTTGCATATCAGTGTTATCAACAGCAACTGACGAAGAGCTGTTTCTCATATCGCCTTGGTCTTTTGCGCTATTTTCAGAAAAGAAAGAAAGACCTGGGTAACCAAGCGCCGCGCTCGGAGATGTTTCATCCTTGTATCGTAAGCTTTCCATTTGAATAAGATTGTACGCCTCTAGCATGAGATCCCATGATTTAGATGGTGTTGTATCCTGAAATTTATATTCGAATTGATAATAATCGTCAAAAGAACTTTTTTCCGCTTCTGTACTGGTTTCTAGAGAAAAGGATGGAACATCTATACTTTTATAAGTTGACCCGAAAAAAGAATGTTGTAAAGCTTGTCCAGTAGTTATGCGTTTAGACGGATTTAAATCCAATAGCTTTGCTAATACATCAAGCAGAGACGAATCTGCGCAGTTGAGTTTTTTCCCTAAATCTTGACGTGGCCTACTGGGCAAGCTTAAAACGTAATGGATTGATAATAAATCATTAATCCATTCACGGTCCTGTGGTTCGGGCGTACCCATCAACTTAAAGATTAAGAGCAATACCTCGTTAGCAGATTTTCCTGGAAAAATGGGAGAGCCTAAAACTAATTCAGCCAATATACACCCAATGCTCCATATATCTAGAGAAGGATTGCCGCGTCCGCTACATCCAAGAATCACCTCCGGGCTACGATACCAACGCGTAACAACATACTCTGTTAACTTGTGAAAAATTCTCGGCGGATCATCAGTAGCAACCAGACTGGTCTCTCTTATATGATGTGTTGGGCGCGCAAGACCAAAGTCACAAATTTTAATCTCACAATTTGTGTTGACCAAAATATTGGAAGGTTTCAAATCACGATGAATCAATTTTGCAGAGTGAATATAATGGACCCCATGAAGAATTTGATATAAAAAATATTTTATATGCTCAGGGCTAAGGTGCTGCTTAGACCGAATCACTTTATCTAAGTCAGTATCATAACGTTCGAACACTAGATTAATCCCATTTAAGGGGTCATCAGCCGACAAAATGATGATGTCTTCTAACGAAATGATACATGGATGATCTTTTAACATACGTAAAATCGTGACTTCTCTTAATAACTGTTTAACCGAATCAGGCTCTAGATCAAAATACTCCATGTGCTTTATAGCTACTTTTTTATTTGTGTCTATATTGAGCCCGGCATATACAAATCCGTAAGAACCTGACCCAAGTTTATGAGCACTTATCTTATATTTAGAACGTAACTCATCACGTCCATTTGAATAAACCATTTGAGATAAGATACTTAGCATAAATAAAATACATCCTAAAAATTTAATGAGTCATTGTATACAAACATTTAAACATTTAACAATTTATAGCGCCGGACTGTAACTCCCCACCACGTAACGAGCACAGCGAGGGATCTCAATATGCGTCACAGTGCCACATCATAGAAGATTCCTCGCTGTACTCGGAAAGACCTGGGGAGAGTTACGCCGGACAAATGACTTGATGGACTGGTAAGCGCATTCAGGAAAGTGTGTATTCTTTATATTCAAGGCTAACTGTATAATCATGAGTCATTCAAAACGCAAGAACACTAATTATTTAAGAGTTTACTAGGAGCTAAATTATTAAATAGCATATAATCTTTGATAATTAGCGTCTGAATTTTCAACAGCCACTATAATAATCATTTTGAGTAAATTTATAAAACATATAGGATAATTATGATTCCAGGTACTGAAGTAGTTGACTTATCCCGCCTGCAGTTTGCGCTTACGGCATTGTATCATTTTCTTTTTGTGCCGCTGACATTGGGGCTTTCTGTTTTACTCGGTATCATGGAAACCATATATGTCATGACAGGAAAACCCATATGGCGACAAATGGTTAAATACTGGGGTGTGTTATTTGGTATTAACTTTGTGCTAGGGGTTGCCACTGGCCTTACAATGGAATTTCAATTTGGAACAAATTGGGCTTACTACTCACATTATGTAGGAGATGTCTTTGGAGCACCCTTAGCCATAGAGGGGCTAATGGCCTTTTTCCTGGAGGCAACCTTTGTTGGTCTATTTTACTTTGGTTGGGATCGCCTGTCTCGAGGACAGCACCTCGTCTGTACTTGGCTACTTGCTTTAGCAACTAACTTATCAGCACTTTGGATTCTCATCGCAAACGGTTGGATGCAAAACCCAGTGGGTGCGCATTTTGATTTTGAAACCATGCGAATGGAAGTGAGCAATTTTGCAGATATAATGTTTAATCCTGTTGCTCAAGCTAAGTTTGTGCATACCATCAGTGCAGGTTACGTAACAGGCGCTGTTTTTGTATTGGCCATTAGTGCTTATTTCTTATTAAGAGGAAGGAACCAAGACTTCGCAAAACGCTCAATGACTGTTGCTGTTGCGTTCGGTCTTGCTGCTTCACTCTCTGTGGTTGTTTTAGGTGATGAAAGTGGGTATGTTGCAAACAGTAACCAAAAAATGAAAATTGCTGCAATGGAAGCGATGTGGCACACAGAAAAAGCACCAGCCAGTTTAACCCTCATTGGTTTACCCAATGAAGAAACCAAACAGACTGACTATGAAATTAAAGTTCCTTATCTCTTAGGGTTAATCGCTACACGCTCAACCAATGAATCGTTGATGGGTATCACCGAGCTTATTGAAGAAGGTAAAGGTCGGATCAAAAATGGTCTTATCGCTTATGATGCGCTGACTCGACTGCAAGATAATCCAAAAGACGCCAAGGCAAAAGCTGTTTTTGAAGCACATGAAAGCGATTTAGGATATGCATTGTTGCTTAAGAAATACTCTAAAAATATTTTAAATGCGACGGATGATCAAATACAACAAGCTGCAAATGATTTAAAACCACACGTGGCGCCACTCTTTTTCTCATTCAGAATCATGGTGGCTTGCGGATTGTTCTTTATCGTGCTTTTTGCGCTTGGTTTTTATTTCTCAGTGAAACACACGCTTCATACAAAGCGCTGGTATCTACGTCTTGCTTTCTTGAGCCTTCCCCTGCCCTGGGTTGCAGCAGAACTCGGGTGGATTGTCGCTGAGTATGGTCGTCAGCCCTGGGTTGTTCAAGGTGTTTTGCCAACAGCGATGGCAACTTCGTCTGTTACTGCAGGACAAGTTATGACATCCCTGGTTTCATTCATTGTATTTTACAGCGTACTGGCCATTGTTGAGGTTTTCTTAATGGTTAAATATATTCGATTAGGTCCAGATTATTTTATAGAAAAACAGGAGACTAAATAATGATATTAGACTATGAAACACTACGCGTTTTATGGTGGATTTTACTTGGCGTACTCCTGATTGGCTTTGCAATTATGGACGGTTTTGATTTTGGGGTTGCCATGTGGCTTCCTTGGCTTACTAGAACCGACATGGAGCGACGCATTCTCATTAACAGCATAGGCCCCACCTGGGAAGGGAATCAAGTTTGGTTTATTCTTGGCGGTGGTGCAATATTTGCAGCATGGCCTGCGTTATATGCCCTATCTTTTTCAGGGTTCTACTACGCTATGCTCCTTACCTTACTCGCACTCATATTGCGGCCTGTTGGTTTTAAATATCGTTCAAAACTTACTAATCCGCGTTGGCGCAGCACCTGGGATTATGCGCTCTTTATCGGCGGTTTTGTTCCTGCGCTTATCTTTGGTGTTGCTATGGGGAATGTATTACAAGGCGTGCCATTTCATTTTGACAATGATTTAAGACCTTTTTACACCGGTGGTTTTTTTGAACTTTTAAACCCATTTGGAATTTGCGCTGGTCTTATATCTGTCTTAATGCTTGCCATGCATGGTGCTTTTTTCATTCAAGTGAAAACAGAAGGTCATCTGCAAAAGCGCGCGGTGCGTGCAGCGCGTGTCTGTGCAATTTTAGTTGTTGCGCTGTTTTTAGGTGCGGGTATTTGGTTATATGTGGGAATAGATGGCTACACCTTATCAAGTGTTGTCACTCATGATGGCCCCTCTAACCCCATGCATAAAGTCGTATCACATGAGCCCCTTGCATGGTTCAATAATTACCGTGCATTTCCTTTGACAGAGCTTATACCGCTAATTGGTATTTTCTCACCCCTGCTTGCAGCAATCATATGTAAGCGCTTTGTAAAAACTGCCTTTGTATTCAGTGGTCTTTCCATTGCAGGGATTATTGGTACCGTTGGGATCAGTATGTTTCCTTTCTTATTACCTTCATCTACACATCCTAACCAAAGCCTGTTGGTGTGGGATAGCTCATCTAGCGAGCTCACTTTGTTTATAATGCTGATAGCTACCCTTATTTTCTTCCCAATTATCCTAGCTTATACAGCTTGGACATATCGTGTGCTCAGAGGCAAAGTGACTGAAGCACGTATTCGTCAAAATAATTTAGATGCTTATTAGGAGATAATTGATGTGGTACTTTTCTTGGATTTTAGGAACAGGTCTCGCTTGCTCCTTAGCTATACTCAATGCACTGTGGTTTGAATTGAGAAAAGAAAAAGAAAAAGAAAACTAAAATCATGTTGCTCTGGTCTTGCCAAGCGAATACGCTATACAAGACCAGATGAGCACAAAGTAAGTTACTGCCTGACTAACCGATGATTTAAATTGTTTGATTTAACAGCTGAAGTAGAACGATAAGGATTAATATCCAGCCCCCCTCTCCGAGTATAGCGACCATAAACAGTGAGCTCCTGCGGTTTACAACGCCTCGTGATGTCAATAAAAATCCGTTCAATACATTGTTCATGAAATTCATTGTGATTACGAAAAGATACAAGATACTTTAGCAAACCCTCCCGATTAATTTTATTGCCTTTATAAGCAATTTGAACACTTCCCCAGTCCGGTTGATTGGTCACCAAACAATTAGATTTAAGTAAATCAGAATAGACTATCTCGTCGACCACACCCTCTTCGACCGACAGGTAGTTCGGTTCAACCAAATACACCGAACAACTCACATCAAGATCATCTATACACTCCCCTTTAAAAGTCGATTGAATAGTTGAGAGTTGTTCCTCTCGCAAAGGTAAAACTCGTAGGCATACAGGTCCACCCAGACATTGTGATAGATCTTTTTCAACTGTTGCTTTTACATCTTCCATGCATTTAAACGAAGTATTGTTAAAGGAATTGAAATATAGCTTCAGCGATTTTGACTCAACCAAATTCGGTGTTGTGCAATCATAAATAATCTCAACAACGGCCACCAACGGTTTACCTTTTTCATTTAGCCACGAGACTTCATAATGATTCCAGCAATCAAAGCCATAAAAAGGAAGATGATTTGGATCAACCCCAATTTCTACACGTTTAAGTGTGCGCGAGATAGCAAACAAACGTTCTGGATTGTAATGCGGATCATAAATAGAGACCTGACCCAGTTCAGACTTTTCAGCACTGAGGTCGTGTTTTTTTTTTAATGATTTATTCATATCATAGGTCTCCTCAATTTTAACATTCCGGCACCATAGTACTATAATATCATCAGTTATGTGGTGTTTCTTTTATCCATAACAATAAGATTGCCCCTAATATTAAATAAATAGGTAAGACTGATAAAGCCATGTGATAACTATGCAACGAGAATTGATGTACACCATTGACCACTTTGCCATCCCAGCCCATATCGAGTAACTTACCAATGAAAGGTTCTGTCAGTGCATCGAGTAAAGCATCGCTGGTATTAATCATGGCTATTACACTGGCAGTGAGTGAGATATGATTCATTTCTTTCCCCATTGCAAAAACAAGCATAAAAGCACCAAGCCCAAAGCCAAATATAAATAATAAAGTACTTAAAAATCCAGTGGAAAGCGGATGACAATACAATACCAGCGTAATTGCAATGCATGATACGAGTGTACTGAGCAACATAACATAGCGCCTATTGTTTAAGCGGTCAGATAACAAGCCAAGCAGAGGGCTGCCCAGTCCTAATCCAATAAAAACGAGGGAGATCATTGAAGCCGCCTGAGTTTTGCTGAGTTGGTAAGCCATTTCTAAAAATGGATTTCCCCATAGACCACCAAAAACAGCCACTGGAGCAAATGCAAGTCCACCATATAAGGTTAACAACCAGTTTTGTTTGCTTTTAAATACTTGCATCATCTCTTTAAAAGAAAGACTGGATTGAGCGGAAGTTTGCTGTAAATAACCAGGGCCGTCTCTTACGATCGAACAAAATAAAAAGGACAAACCAAATCCAGCTATCCCAACAATGGATAAGCAATACTGCCAACCAAATAAAGAGATAAGCCATGCTAAAGGTGCCTGACCAAATACAGCACCAGACATTGCTGCAGTAGCCAATAACCCACTCACAAAAGCATATTGCTTTGGTGGAAACCAGACTGCCGCTAGCTTCATATATGACACCGTAGCAAAAGCAACACCTATACCCATCAACCCTCTGGAAATGGCAGCCCAAAGCAGGGTTTGTGATTGAGAGAATAAGAGAACCCCTAACGCACAGGTAAATATAGCCAATGAAGTCAGCCAACGCGTACTGTATCTATCAAGTAAAAAACCTACAAAGAGCTGGGTAATCATATAGGTATAATAAAAAGTTGCTGCTAATCCTCCAAGCCCTGCACCTGTTAAGTGAAATTGTTGCATTAACTGAACAGTAATGATGCTTGGATAAATTTGTAAAACATATTTATAAAACAGAAATGCAGCGGCTAAACAGATCACTAAAACAGGGTAGTGCGCCATCAACATTTAATCTTGGGGTAAATTGACTTCAGTTTATACCGCGTTTTCTCGATACTGAATTGCCACCCAGGATTGTTTTTAGCTGTATCATCATTTACATTTCACCTCCATTATAAAACGTAGTGACAGGATGTTAT
>CANNJI010000122.1 GCA_947504875.1 Legionellaceae bacterium | reverse complement strand
ATTTTGAATTACATTACGATGTTTTATAACAGTCAAAGATTGCATTCGTCTTTGCGGTATCAGAGTCCAAACCAATGTGAAAACAGGTATTGGGAGTTAATGAGGAAAGTTGCTTAACTGGGGTGTCCAAATTTGCTTGACCACGTCATATCACTGTTTTGTGCTAATATTTTTACTCCAGAGTTGCCTATGTTGCAGTTAGATAAATCTAAAGAAGTCAGACTGCTGTTTTGAGACAGTGCAAGAATACTGTCTTCACTTAATTTTTCTCTATCGCAGGCTAAGCTCAATTTAGTTAGGTTTGTGTTGTAGCTTAAACCAATCACTCCTTTATCATCGATAGCATTATGATCTAAATTTAAAAATGTAATGCTCGTGTTTCCAGCCAAAGCAACTGCACTTTCATCATCAAGGCGATTATTGGCAAGATTGAGGGCCTTAAGTGTGGTATTTTTAGCCAGCCAGAAAACGCCTGAAAAAGTAGCTTTGGTATCCACTAAACTGAGAGAAAGAAGACTTTTATTTTTAGCTAAAGCAGTTAATCGTTCGGTTCCAATCATGTTTCCGGACAAATCTAAATTACTTAACGTGGTATTATTAGCAAAATCAACAATATCGCGGCCTTTGATCATATTATTACTCAAATCAAGGCTTGTTAAAGATGTGTTTTTAGCAAACAGGCTTGCGGATTTCCCCATATTGTTGCCGCGCAAACTTAGGGATTTGATATGAGGATGCGTGTTAAGAAACGAGATTATAAAAGGTGCGTCCGTTGGAGTCAGCTCACACTGAGCCAGATTGAGTTGATATTTGTTGATCCGTTGTTCGATCATTTCCAAGCAGCGATTGTGTGAGTAAGCCTGCGTGTTGAACATGACAGCCATTAAAGATAAAGCGTATATTTTTTTCACATCCAATTCCTTCTGTTGGTGTCCATAAAACGGACAAATAAAATATTTATCTTACGATGATACTGAATTTTTTCATGACGATTGTATCAAGTCAATGAGTAAAATCTGAGTTTTAATTATCCCATCAAAACTAGTCATCACACGAAAGTTATGATAGCGTTTTTGTAATATACAAGTGATTAGCTGATTTTTCAGGAGAAACCATGCCGTTACATGCTCAAAAGCGCACTCATTTTCGTTGGACAATTATCGCTATATTGTTTTTCATCACCATAATAAATTATATAGACAGAGCATCTATTGGCTATGCGATTAATACAATTGCTCGTGAGTTTAATTTTTCATCTGAAACTATGGGTATGATTTTAGGTGCTTTTGGCCTTGGCTATATCTTTACAACTTTTATAGGTGGGTTAGCTGCTGATAAATATGGGGTTAAGCGGACACTCATCATTTCAACGCTGTTTTGGGGTGTTGCAACTGCGCTCACAGGGTTGTCTCATGGTTTTATGATATTGTTTATTTCTAGAATTATTCTTGGGCTTGCAGAAGGGCCAAGTTTTCCTAGCATAGGTCGAGCCATTAGTGACTGGCTGCCCGAGAGAGAGCGAAACAGAGCATTATCATATGCGTTAATCGCAGTTCCTTTATCACTGGCAATAGGTGGGCCCATCACCTCACAACTCATTCTACTCTTTACATGGAGAGGCACCTATTTTATTTTAGCGGGTATCTCATTACTCTGGATTCCAGTCTGGTGGCTGTTATTTCGAGATAACCCAGCCGAATCAAAGCATGTGAATGCGCTTGAACTTGCTTGTATCCAAAAAAATCCGATCATTCATAATCAATTAAACAATGGTCCAAGTATCTGGCGATTTTTATTGCTTAATAAAACACTGTTGGCCAATAACTGGGCATTTTTTGTCTTTGGATTTTATTTATTTTTCTTCATGACTTGGTTACCGAGTTATTTAGATACCATTTATCATATTAAGTTAGCCAAAGTTGGATTATATACGGTATTTCCGTGGCTTCTGGCTGCAATTATGATGTGGGGCGTCGGCACCTTAAGTGACTCTATATTCAATAAAACAGGGAGTTTGAGATACTCTCGCTCTTATCCAATTCTCCTTTCACAATTGCTTGCGGCGCTGTGTATTGTTCCCATTACTTTTGTCCACTCAGCTAATTTAGCCCTGTTATTTATTTCTTTAGCAGTAGGATTCTCTATGTGCGCAAATGCTGCTTTTTTTGCTGTGGCTGTTGACATCGCTAAAAACCGAACAGGTACAGCCATAGGGATAATGGAAGCTGTATTTGCTTTATCTGGATTTCTTTCACCAATCATGACGGGATTTATTGTTTCATGGTCAAGTTACTCGGCAGTATTCTGGCTGTTGGCTATTTTAGCTTTATCTTCAGTGATGATAACTGCTGTCTTTCATAACCGTTAATACTTCCTAGTCCTTCTTTAGTTGAGTAATTAATGAGCTACGCAACAAAGCCACGTGCGGATACAATAAACACAATTTTTTTTTACGAGGGAGGGGTAGAGGGTTTTGTCGACGAATCATCAACAAAACCCTCTTATCATTACTTAGCTGCTGCAGCTTTCTTTTCTCTTTCTTTTATAATTACTGCTTCTGCCACATTGGTTGGGCAAGGAGAGTAATGTGAGAACTCCATTGAGAATTGACCACGACCTGATGTCATGGTACGTAACGTGCTGATGTATCCAAACATTTCTGAAAGTGGCACATCGGCTTTAATGCGTACGCCAGTGACATTCGCTTCTTGTCCAGAAATCATGCCGCGACGACGGTTTAAGTCTCCAATCACATCACCAACATGATCTTCTGGGCTGTAAACGTCTACTTTCATGATGGGTTCAAGCAACTGTGGGCCAGCTTTTGGTATTGATTGACGAAAAGCGCCTTTAGCAGCAATTTCAAATGCAATTGCTGAGGAGTCAACGGCATGGAATCCACCATCGTTGAGGTTAACGACCACATCTAATACAGGGAAGCCTGCCAAAGTACCAGTGCTCATCATTGAGCGGAACCCTTTCTCAATTGCAGGGAAGAATTCTTTAGGAACGCTACCACCAACGCAAGAGGTGATGAAAGTGAAACCACTGTTTGGTTCGCCTGGTTCAATGATGTAGTCAATTTTACCGTACTGTCCAGAACCACCTGATTGTTTTTTATGCGTATAACTGTCTTGGATAGATTTTGTGATGGTTTCGCGGTAAGCAACCTGAGGTTGACCAACGATTAGCTCAACACCATAAGTACGTTTTAGAATGTCAACCTTAATATCAAGGTGTAATTCACCCATACCACGTAAAATAGTTTCACCAGAGTCAACATCGGTTTCAACACTAAACGTTGGATCTTCTGCAACCATTTTACCAATTGCAATACTCATTTTTTCTGTTGAGCTTTTATCTTTTGGTGTTACTGAAATAGAGATAACGGGCTCAGGGAAAACCATCGCTTCCAAAGTGCACTCGTGTTTTGGATCGCAAAGGGTTTGACCTGTACGGACGTTTTTCATGCCGACAATAGCGATAATGTCACCAGCTTCAGCACTGTTGAGTTCATTTCTTTCGTTCGCTTGCATCTCAACCATACGACCAACACGCTCAGATTTACCCGTAAACGAGTTAAGAATGGTGTCTCCTTTGTTCAATCGTCCTGAGTAAATACGCACGAATGTGAGCGCACCAAAACGGTCATCCATAATTTTGAATGCTAACGCACGAAATGGTTCATCAGGAGAAACAATAGCAAATTTTCCGTTAGGGTTACCTTCGGCGTCGGTTAACGGTTGTGGGTTAACTTCGTGAGGCGCAGGTAAATAATCAACCACTGCATCTAGTAATAGTTGCATGCCTTTATTTTTAAAGGCTGAACCGCAGTAAGTGGGGAAGAAGGCTAATTCTAGCGTGCCTTTACGGACACAACGTTTAACGTCTTCAATTGAAGGTTGTTCACCTTCCATGTAAGCCATGAGTAAATCGTCGTCCATTTCAAGCGCAGTTTCAATCAATTGCTCACGGTACATTTCAACTTCTTCAACCATATTGGCTGGTACATCTGTAATGGTGAAGTTTTCAGGCTGACCTGTTTCATCCCAAACGTAAGCTTTACGAGTCAGTAAGTCCACAACCCCAATGAAATCATCTTCAATCCCAATAGGTAGTGTCATAATTAATGGATTTGCACCCAGTACTTTTTTCACTTGTGCGGTCACTTTCAAGAAGTCAGCACCGATTCGGTCGAGTTTGTTCACGAAAATTAAACGAGATACTTTAGAATCGTTCGCATAGCGCCAGTTGGTTTCTGATTGTGGCTCAACTCCGCCTGAACCACAAAACACACCAATTCCGCCGTCAAGAACCTTCAATGACCGATACACTTCTACAGTGAAGTCAACGTGTCCTGGGGTATCGATTACGTTAAATCTCGTGCCTTTCCAGAAACAACTTACTGCTGCAGACTGGATGGTAATTCCGCGCTCAGCTTCTTGTTCCATGAAGTCGGTTGTTGATTCACCTTCATGAACCTCACCAATTTTGTGAATTTGGCCAGTAAGCTTAAGAATACGCTCAGTGGTGGTTGTTTTTCCAGCATCTACGTGGGCGAAGATACCAATGTTTCTGTATAGGTTTAAGTCAGTCATAGCGCTCTTTATAATCAAGTTTAAAATAGCGTTGAATTATACAGGAGTTTATTCTTGTTGACCATTATACATTGTTAAAATACCAAGATTTGATAACCAACATATTTCAAAGTGTAGTAAATATCTGACCTTGCGGTTTATAAATTTGATAGATTTCATAGCATCTAATTCAAATAGCCTGGTAAAATGAGGTTAATTTGCTTCGCTCTAAAGAGGAACTTCACCAGTGACTATTAAAACAGTTGTTAAAATGGGTAATCAGCAATTGGCAACACCTTCTGTTGGCGTGTCTGATTTTTCAGATCCTTACTTAAAAACAATGATTGCTGATATGCGCGATACCATGCTTGAAACAAAAGGAGTAGGCATAGCAGCGCCTCAAATTGGCCATAATGTCCGTATCATTATGTTTGGATTTGATTCGAACCCTCGATATCCAAAAGAAGAAGCCATTCCATTGACGGTTTTAATTAATCCTGAAATCAAACCGCTTTCAGATGAAATGGTCGACGATTGGGAAGGGTGTTTAAGTGTTCCCGGAGTGAGGGGTCTTGTTCCACGATATAAAAAAATTCAATATCAAGGATATGATGCAGAGGGATGTTTTGTAACCAAGATTGCAGAAGGGTTTCATGCTCGTGTGGTACAACATGAGTGTGATCATTTAGATGGAGTCTTATACCCACACCGTATGAAAGATTTGAAGTATTTTGGTTTCGAAGATGAGCTTGCTGACATTATTTGGCCTCTTTAGTTTCAATAGTTATTCCAAAGTCAAAAAGAGGGCGTATATTTTAAATCTATTGTTTAACCATCTTTGGTTTGAGCATCGACCAATCTAATTGGGTGGACTTGATTTCAATTATTTTATGGCGTGATTTTTCACCCTGTTTTAAAGTGACTTGAGATAAACGAACATCAAATAATTGGGCAAGATATTCCAATAATGCTTTGTTAGCACGACCATCAATAGGAAGGGTAGCTAGTTTGATTTTAAGTGAGTTTCCGTGCAGACCTACAATTTCATTTTTTTTCGCGTTGGGCTGAATATATAAGCTTAGAATAAAAGTATCATCTATTTTTTTGTACCAGCTTTCGATGATTTGGCTCATTTATCATTGATCCCAATGGTATATTAAGACTTTCCTTTCAATGCGTGCGTGTTAAAGTGCTTGTATCAGCAGCATTTAATATCTTTAAAAATTACAGCATGAACTATAAAGCGGCGTTTATGCATTGAGGTTTATAGTTCAATAAGGGCTCTTGCTCACATATTTTATTTAAATTTCTCATTTTTACACAAACGTATAATATACCCAAGATGCATACTAGGACATGATGATCGTAATCAGGTTTTTTTTGGGAGCACTTCCAGTAAGTGTAAAGGAGAGTGCCAACAAGGGTTGAAAGCATGGCTATCCTATCGATGTGAATATCATCCATACTTTTTATATGCCCAAAACTGGTTACTTTTTGTTTAATAAGGTTTTGAATATGAGCCGTATCACTTGGAGAAAAAGGTTTGTTTGTCATGATATTCACAAGAGGTTTACTCACCCCTAACGGTGCTTTCTGATTATGAAATTGAATTAAGGTAATCATATCAAACTGATACCCAGTTGATGTAAGTAACTTGTTTTTGGGTGTAATACCAGACAAAGTTATAGGATCGTTGCCATTAAGCGGTTTAAGTTCAGCTAATGCGAGCAAAGCATTATAAACAGCGTCATAAACAGAAAAATGCTTATTCGAATAAAATTTAAAAATATCAAAGCGCTCTGAAAATCTTTCTTGCTCTACTATGCGGCCATTGAATGTAGTTTCAGAAGATAAAAAACAAAGCAGTTTTTTTCTCAACAGCTCTATTTTATCATCTGTTACCTCTTTGTTTAAATCAGTGAGATCATCCAGTAGTTGTACAACACCTTCGTGGGAGGAAAATTGATTTAATCTTCTCATGGCGCCCATAAGCGTTGGCATCTAGCATCCCCAATATTAAGTTGAACACAAAAAACGTCGCGTGTTTATTTTTTCATCATTATACATTAGGGTATTTAAAATTTCTATATCAAGTGGTTTAATTCAAATAGCGACTCTGTTCACCAGATTGTTTTACTCTCTTTGACTACCAAGCAACCCATTTGCTAATGAAAGGGGGCTGTCGTACAGACTTTAGAATTCAAAAAAAACAAGATACTCATTTTTTGATATAATTCATATTATGAATAAGTCCTCACCAAAATATGCAATCGATTTTAACCAATAGTCGAGTAACCACCTCCCTGCGCTATTTAACCGTATCCAGAAATTTAATCATTTTTTACGATCTTTAGACTTGGAGGCTTTTGGCCAAAACTGTTTCCTGATCGCAGATCATTTAAGGCGCTTTTTTTCTAGTTCAAGATCTTTGTTGTTAGTTTTTTTTGTTTACAACAGTATGCAGTAAATCAAAGAAACCGGTGCAAAATATAAGTATCAACCAGTCCACTTGATGCATGTTTAAATCCGTTAGGTGTCTTACCTATAATTTTAAATCCCATTTTTTTCCACAGATTAACAGCGGGCTCATTGGTACTGACAACCAAATTAAATTGCATCGCGCTATAACCCTGGCTACTTGCTTCCGTAATTGAATGTAAAGCCATAGACAAGCCTATTCCTTTACTGTGCTGCTCAGGGTGCACCATGTATGCCGCGTTCGCAATATGCGATCCTAGACCACGGAGCGT
>CANNJI010000121.1 GCA_947504875.1 Legionellaceae bacterium | reverse complement strand
AGTATCTAGATCATGATAATGCAATAGATCAAATAGATAGCTCATTTTATCCTGTAGATTATTTATATTAATACATACATTCGATGTGGTATTATACGGTATAGACACACCCGGTGAAACTTGTTTTAACAACAGATTTTTGGATGAATATATAATGCGGATTGAGATTTATACCGACGGCGCATGCAAGGGCAATCCTGGTCCAGGAGGATGGGGGGCTTTGTTACGTTTTGGCGGTCAAGAGAAAACGCTTCAAGGTTCAGAAGCACAAACTACGAATAACCGTATGGAGCTAATGGCGGCGATTCAAGCCCTAAATATACTCAAGCGCACAAGTGAAGTAAATCTGTATACTGATTCTCAATACGTGCGGCAAGGAATGATGGGCTGGGTAAACCAGTGGAAGAAAAATGGTTGGAAAAACTCCAAGAAACAGCCAGTTAAAAACATTGATTTATGGCAACAACTAGATACTTTAGCGGCCCAGCACTCGATTACCTGGCACTGGGTAAAAGGTCATTCAGGCCATGTGGAAAATGATCTGGTGGATGCACTGGCAAATGCCGCGATTGAAGCCATGCTAGCAGGTGTTGCATGAGGCAGGTGGTCTTAGATACAGAAACCACTGGAATTGGTGCGGAGTCAGGGCATAGAATCATTGAAATAGGCTGTATTGAGCTTGTGGATCGCCAGTTAACCGGCGCGCATTACCATACTTATTTAAATCCAGATCGCACAATTGATCCTGGAGCATTTCGTGTTCATGGTATACATGAGAGTTTTTTGTCTGATAAGCCTGGATTCAAACAAATTATTGATCCATTGCTTTCTTTTATTGATCAAGCAGAGTTAATTATTCATAATGCACCATTTGATGTAGCATTTTTAAATGCAGAATTAAAACGTGCGGAGCGAACTCAGCGCGTAGATATTTGCTGTACTATTTTCGATACTCTTGTTTGGGCGAAGAAAAAACATCCCGGACAGCGTAATAGCTTAGATGCCCTATGTAAAAGGTATTCAATTACCCGGTTTAATCGTGATCTGCACGGCGCGCTTTTAGATGCAGAAATTTTAGCACATCTTTATTTGACCATGACTGGTGGTCAAGCTCAGTTATTTACCGAAGAAACAAATAATAGTCACACAGATTTAGTTGGTCTGACTCAAAATAGCACAGCATTAAGCAGTTGTTCACCAGTTATATACGCTAATGCCGAAGAACGCCGCGCTCACGAGGATTTTACCCGCTTTGTAGCAAATAGTTCTGGGATAAATTATTTAACTGACGCTAAAATCGAGCATCAGAAAGATGATCTTTTTGCTGAGTAAGTTCGATGATTTAAATCATAGTGTTCCGAAATGTGCTTTCTGGCTGTTGTCTGTGCATTTATCAGCAATAGTTGCTAATCCGCGCGTTACAAAACCACATAGATAGTAAAGTATTGTTAGTATATAACCGATAATTAGGTTTACTAGGCAGGATATGCTTTTTGAAGCTTTATATGGTGCCATATAAAAATCTAGGTCGTACTTAAAACCATCATAGTATTTGCTGATGGGATTTTGAACAGTAAATGGGGTGAATAACCCATTATTATACGATGAGCGTGTCTTCTGTGTATTCATATTGTCACCCCCGGTTGCTTTTGACTTCTATACGGCTATTTGTTCATGTATTATACACTATTACATGTTCAAAAAAAAGACTCTTGGCGGGTAATTCAAACGATTAATCCGTTTGTCTGAGATCGGCACAGGAAATTAAAAAAATCAATTGTTCCTGGACAAACATCTAAACGTGATCTATACCTTATATATAGGGCAGTTGTTATTGCACAGCCAACACCCAAAAGCCGGAGGCCAGACAGTAAGCATAGTGCGCAGACTTAGTAACATTTAACGTGTTCAGCTGAGTAGCCTAAAGTGTTTCTTGAGGTATCCACATGTAACATTTGGACTGCTGTGATTTCGCTGCCTTTTATCCACATTTTCGGTGGATAAGTTTGTGTGAAACAGAATATAGATTGTGTGCTGAAATGTTAAAACCATCTTTTTTCCTAGGCTTACGCAAAAACACCAAATATTAAATAGATTACAATAATTAAACTTGCACATAGACAATAAGCAGTATTCCAGTATAATATACGCGCATAGTAGATTATAAAGGAACCAATCAATGCCGCATTATTGTTGGGCATCATGTATAAACCAATCTGAATTTTCTGATTACTCTGCAGTTATCGAAAAAGTTATAACTGGGCATGCTCTGGTTGAAAAAATTAACGGCCATCAAATTTATAAAGCACGGATTAATCAAAGCGATCGATTATTTTGGATAACCACAATCCGTGATGGCGTGGCCCATATGGAAATTATTGAAGTGATTTTAAATCACGATTATCAAAAATCAAGGTTTCTCAAGCCAGGTATTTTAAAACAATACTTAGAGAAACGTACGTCAGAAAAAAATTTACCGCCAACAAATCTAGATTCAATGCCCTGTGATGTGGCTGAATATTTGTCTTCAGCACGTTATTATGATCAACGATTTATTTCATTTACCAGAGATCAGGAGCAGGCCTTATTGGCACAGGAGCCAGTACTAATTACTGGAGCCGCGGGATCTGGCAAATCTTGTGTATTGTTTGCAGCATTACATAAAATGCTTGATCAAATGTCCACTGAACTTATCACTGGTAAAATATTATATGTAGCGCAATCCCCATGGCTAGTTAATAGTTTGCAAGGTATGTGGGGAGATTCAGACTCACGGGTTTTATTTCTTAGTTATACTGATTTAATCAAACAGCTAGATCCAGATTGTCTAGAAATCAATGAAATTACCAGTGAGTATTTTTTCTCTTGGTTCAATGAATATATTAAACAGCAAGAGCGCACACATTTTGTTGGTAAGTTGACCATGGAGCAGCTGACTGTACTTAAATCTGATCCGGCAGCTGTTTTACAAGAGTTTAGAGTTCTTGCTGCTTTAAATCCAGCTGAATATTTATTATTAGGCCGGCGGCACTCTTTATTTCATGAAAACAAACAAGTTGTACTGGATGCTTATACTGCATATCAAGCTTCACTACCCTTAGCTGCTTGGGATCCTTCATTTTATACGATCAAAAGCAGTCAGCGATTTTATGGCGTAGCTGTGGATGAAGCATTAGATTTATCAATGTTGCAATTACTAACGTTATATAGACTTGCTGAAAACTCTAGAATTTATTATGCGATGGATAGTCATCAACGGTTACTAGATAGGCTTTCACACAGACCTTTGTTATTGGATCTGATTGGCCGATTAACGCCAGTGACACATATCCAGTTTGAAGAGATCTACAGATGCTCAAATGCTGTGATTAAATTAGCGAATGCGTTGATTGAAATTAAAACGCTGATCAGCGGCGGTGTTGCTGATCGCCATGAGGTATCTACACTACCGTTATCTTCAGATCCAGAGAAAGAGATAGGATCTGTTCTTTGGTTGGTCCCAGATCAACAAGATATGGATGCTGCTCACTTGCTGTGTCAGTCAGTAGATTCTGCTGTAGTTACTTTGTCAGAACATATTCCAGAAGCTCAGCGACGTTATAGTACTCCCTTGATTTTCACTCCAGAACAAATTAAAGGCTTGGATTACAAAACAATTATTTGCTGGCGCTTATTAGATGATCTGCATGCTGATCAAGGTAAATATGTTAATAATCAATTATCAAGACTTGACGGTGAAACAGCATCATCAAATCGACCAAAGTCTGGCTTGGCCGATAATCGTGCTGCCCCATATTTTAATAGAGTAATTACAGCAATAACACGTGCAACGGGGAATTTATTATTTGTACAAAGTGAATCGCACAGTTTAAGACACATTACTTCGCGTTTAAAACTTAGCATTACTGGTTCTACATCTGCTGCAGTAAGATCAGCACAGATCAATAATAGTAGATCTACTAAAAAAGAATGGCTGGATCATGCCAGTCTGTTAGTTAGAAATGGTAAAAATGAACAGGCGCGCCTGATTTTCCTGAATGAGTTAGGACAATCAGAGTCAGATTTTCTGGAGTTTCATTCATTAGCCGTCAATACTCTACAACAACCACCAACTTCAAGCTTGAGATCTATGAATACATCTGTGGTGATGGTGAAACCACTTAGATCAGTTGAATCACCAACATCAGTGACCGCTATTGATGGTCATCATGATATTTTATCTGTAAAAGATTTATTAGCAAACTTTTCTGTAGAAAATGTGATCAAATGGTTATATAGGCCAGATGGAGTAGCTTCTTTAGCTCAAAATGGGGCAAGTAATGAATTGTTAATCAACAATATTATGTTGGACCAACAATTATTAGCTATCTTTGTTATGACATTAAAAGAGTTAGAAATTACGGATTCAAGTGTAGATATAATTCTTCAAATCTATAAATTACGTTTCTTTGACGGTAACAATATTATACATCTAGCGGCTATTAACGATTGTACGCAGCTGATTGAATTGTTTTATGCTCGTGGATTTTGTGTTCATACTAGTAATCAGCATGGAATAACGCCTTTGTATCTGACTATTCTTAATGAGAAGTTTGATGCAATGGATATATTAATCAAGTTAGAAGCTGATTTTGATAATTTACTGTATCCAGAGTTCAAACATTGGACCACTAATTATGTTGCAATGGATTATTCAAGTAAGTCGTTATTGTCTTTGATGCATGAACCTAATTACACTAAGAATATGTATTGGACAACATTACCGCCATTGTTTGGTTTGGCCAGAGAACATGGCGCTAGTGGTGTTCGACAACTAAATGTTCTACTGAAAGATCCTGGGTATGATGTGAATCTTGTCATTGGAGAAAACAATGTTACAGCGCTGTTAATTGCTGTACAGCATGCTAATCATGCTGCTGTTAGTACATTGATCCGTGCTGGTTCTAATGTAAATTTCTATATGAGAAATGGTGCTTCTGCGTTAATAATTGCTGCTCAATTTGGTTATGAAGATATAATTAGAATTTTACTGTCTTACGGCGCAGATATTGATCACCAGTCAGACTTGGGCTGCACCGCACTTATTGGTGCAGCTTGTTATGGACAGGCCGGTTCAGTAAAACTTTTGCTGGATGCTCACGCATCCATTGACTTAATGGTTACTGCAGACGGTATCAGTTCTTCGGTTACGGCGTTGGATTTGGCCATACTATCTAAGCATAAAGACATTACATATCTACTATATCTTGAACAAGAATGTAACCTTATTTTACTAAACCTAATAGGTGATTTTACTCCAGAGAGTCTATTGCATTTTATGCACAGAGATCGAAATCATGTGTCATTTTTATTTAAACCACTAGGATCTGGAATATCAAAAAAAATATTTCTAGATACTGTGTTAGAACAGCCACATTTGCGTAAGATTTTTTGTGATTTTTTAGCAGCTAAACCCAAGTGGGCTCTGGTGATTGCACGACTATTAAATTCTCCAGAGAATTTTATGCGAATTAATTTTGCAGCATACGGATGTTTTGAATTAATGCAATGTTTGATGGTTCATCCACAATCAAAAGAACTTGTTACCGATTCTAAATTTTTATTTAAAGCTATACATGAAAAATATTTAGGGGTTTTGAAGCTTATAATTAATGCTGGCACTGACTTGGCGCTATGTCTAGGAGAAAAACGTATCTCGACGATTCAACTAGCGGTTGAAACGGCCCATCTTGGTATTGTTTGTACCTTATTAAATTCCGGCGCAAAAGAGTTTATCGATGTTGAAAATGCAGCTGGACAAACTCCATTAATTGTAGCATTAAGTTTAGGTTTAGAATTAATCGCCCTAGCTTTAATTAAAGCTGGGGCTGATGTGAATATAACAGATCGAATCACTGGGGTTTCTACTTTGATGTTGGCTGTAAGTAATAAATTAAGTATAAAACTAGTGAATGCTTTGTTGGATAAGAACGTTGATGTGTATAAAATGACACAGATAGGCACAACAGCTCTGAGCTTAGCTTGCGATTGCGTGAGCAGTCATGAGATCATTAATCGATTAAAGTTAGCTGTATATCCATTTGGAATTGAACCGGCAGCAGATGAAAGTTTTCAACAGTCACTGCCGGTGCATCCTTGACTTAGATTGATTTGCTCAAGCAGGAGATTGAGTCCTGGCCTTTTTAATTACCGCGTCAGTTTGATTTGAACTATTTGGTTGAAAAAAACCAAAAGGGCATGCTGTATCTCGCCCCATAGCGATTAATTCGTCAATCTCTAGTGGATTGTTCATCGCCCATCGTTCAAAGAATGCTAGTTCAAAAGATCCTTCTCTGGAGAAAGCATCAAGGATTACCTTACGTCGGTCCTGATCTGTGGAGCTTTGTATTTCTGTGAGCAAAGAAAGAGTTATTAGATCATTATTATTATTATTTTCTGGACAGTATTGAATTATCTCCATCAAAGTCTGTATGTTCAATATAGAAAGTTGGATCTTATTGTATCTGCACATATTGAACTTACCGACTAATTCACTTGTCAGATATTCATCAGTAATTTCATCTGGATTAAGCTGTTCTTCTAAATAGAATAAGGTTTGAATCAAGTCAGTCGTACATGGATAAGTATCATATTCTTTATTCCACAATTCTTCGAATTGTTCGCGCATATCCTCAGACATGAATGTATCCGAGGCAATAGAACCACGCTGCAAAGCACAGTCTAAATCTACACAAATGGTTCGTCCTCGGTAACGTAAAAAATTGCCGCGGACGGTTGCATCTGCAATGATATTTCTGCTCTTTCGATAAATTTCTAAAACTTTAAGGGCAATCTCCGTATCTGAAGCCTGTGTATTGCCGAAATATGGTATGATAACACCAGGTTTATTTACTTGAATTAGATCAAGTATATGATGTTTTTCATAATCCTTAGGATCAGTCTGATCCAGAATGTGTTTTAGGTAAACTGGTCTCATATCTTTGCTCAGCAGGTCATCTAAGATAGTTATTTCCATATGACCTTCGTTGTTTAAATAAGCCACGCAGATATTTTCTGATTCATTTAAATATAAATAAGCTACATAGTCTAAAATAGATTCTAGATCTAGATCACCAAGCAATTGTACTTGATGCCCTTCGGACTTGAATATCGGGCAGCCAGGGTTAATAATACTATATTTTCTGAAAAAACGCTCAGGCTCACTAAGTATTGAGCTACTATCTATCACTCTTGTTTTTGGAACTTTAAAAATCCATTCACCAATATATTTACCTATTTGCAAAGGAGTAGTTGAGAGAAATATATCATTATAACTTCCGGCCCCATAAAAAGACCACTCAGGCTTTTTTTTGTCTTCTTTGTTGGTTTTCATAGT
>CANNJI010000120.1 GCA_947504875.1 Legionellaceae bacterium | reverse complement strand
TACCTTGGGTGATAAGCGTATTTTGCTAATCAATGGCGAACCCGTGCCTTTTGCCTTGGCACGCATTCCAGCACCCGGTGAATTGCGCGGAAATCTAGCCGCTGGCGCACGAGGTGAGGTAGTCGAGATCACCGAGCGTGATCGTTGGTTATGTGATCAAATCGCCCCAACGTTGCAAGCCAAGGGTTTGTATTTTGTTGGGATTGATGTGATTGGTGATTATTTAACTGAAATCAATGTGACAAGCCCGACGTGTATATGCGAGATTTCATCTGTGTCGGGATTGGATATTGCCGGAGATTATTTACGGTGCTTAGCCGGGATAATCAAAGGTTGAATTACGGTGTCTTTGAGAAAGCAGTATAGATCTCACAAACAAAGATTCCCTGGTTCAAAACCCTACCATAATCATTCGATTATTATTAAAGGGGATTTTTTTATCCTGGTTCATGTCATCACTCCTTGTGATACAGATTATACATAAACTATAGCACTACAGTCCTGATTAGTTTCGACAGAATATGTATACTATATTTTGCTAGCCACATGAGCAGGGATTGAAGCGTGAAAAAAAAACTGAAATTACAAAAAAGCATCCCATTTTTATTATCGGCTTTTTGGGTGGTTTTGGCCTTATGGGTGCAACTCGCGCCCAAAACACCGGGTACCAGCTCGGAACTTATCCATAATTATTTTAAGCGCGTCGATTATCTAGCCTATGACATAAAGATGCTGACCAGGGTCAGAATATCGCATTTCAAACCGCATTCAATTGCTATCGTTGCGATTGACGACAACAGTATTCAACACGAGGGGCGCTGGCCTTGGTCATATTACAAAATTGCGAAGCTGATTGCTAAATTACGTGAGCAAGGGGTGTCCGTCATCGCATCAGACATTGTGTTTTCTGAAGAAGAAAAAAATATGGTCACGATAGTTGCAAATAAACTAATGAAAACAAATGCTGGCAATTCAGTAGTACTTAATGAACTGGATCAACTAAAACCTGAGTTTGATAATAATGCTCGATTAATTCAACAAGTTCAAAATAACCACGACATTGTATTGCCTTTTCTGTTGTATGCGACTGATTTCACGCAGGGGGTATTGCCAAAACCAGTTGCTGTTCTGGATCGTGATGAGGTAGATACTACATCAATTCTAAGTATGCCAGGCTACATCACTAATTTTGCCGCGTTACAGGCGGCCTCAGAGCACAATGGATTTATATCAACATTGGCAGACGAAGATGGTGTGATTCGACGTACACCGCTAGTCCTTCGGTACCAGGATAAAGTTTACTCCTCATTGGCGCTAGCTGTGGCTCAGGTGCTCTTGCCAAACGATCGGGTAACGTTAAATACGGTAGACGTCAGTGGTATAAAATACCTTGAATCCGTGCAGCTCGGTAAGCGCCGAATTCCCACGGATAAAGCGGGTCGAGTGTTGATTCCGTTTCATGGCAAAGCCCATTCATTTAAGTACTACTCCGCTACTGATGTATTAAAAAACAAATTAAAACCAGATGAATTAAAACACAGGGTTGTTTTTCTGGGTTCTACAGCATCCGCATACGCGAGTTTTAGTAATACACCAATGGATACCGCTATGCCAAATGTTGAAGTGCATGCGAATGTCTTGAGTGGCATACTGGATAATGAGTTTCCTTATCTAGCGTATTGGGCTAAGGCTGCAACAATTGCGGTGATTTTGGTTATGGGTATCACACTGACGATTCTACTGCCTTTATTAAGTCCAACATTATCGATTTTACTGGCAGCATGCATGTTGGTCTTGTTACTTGCAATCAATATCTGGTTGTGGGTTGCAATGAACATCGTGTTTTCTTTTTCAGCTCCAACGATCATGACCATCATGATCGTTTTAACCAACATGACCTATGGCTTTTTATTTGAAAGTCGTAAAAAGAAGATGTTGCGAGAGGCCTTTAGTCAGTATGTGGCACCAGCGTACGTGAAGATTCTCTTGGATAATCCTGATGAGTACAGTCTTGAGGGCGAGTCAGCCGAGTTAACGGTTTTATTTGCAGATATTCGTAATTTTACGAGCATTTCAGAAAGCCTTGATGCGGCTGGGGTCAAGAAATTACTAAATCAATATTTTACACCGATGACGGAAATTATTTTTAAACATGGCGGGACAATCGATAAATACGTCGGCGATATGATCATGGCTTTTTGGGGGGCGCCAATTAAAAGTGTATGGCATCGTGAAGCGGCAATTGATTCGGCCCTTGATATGTTGGCTAAGTCCGAAGAATTAAAAGCGGGTTTTCTTGCTGTAGGCTTGCCAGACGTCAATATTGGTATTGGGATTAATACAGGAATGATGAATGTGGGTGATATGGGATCTATATTTCGTCGCTCTTATACGGTACTGGGTGATCCTGTTAATTTGGGATCGCGATTGGAAAGTTCAACAAAATTTTATGGCGTTAAACTGTTAGTGGGCAGCGATACGCGGGTGGGACAGACCAAATTTGTATTTCGCTGGGTCGATAAAGTGAAAGTAAAGGGCAAGCATACTGCGGTAGACGTGTATGAAGTGATCTGTCGAGTGAATGATGCTACTCCGGCTTTGCTAGAGGAGGTTGCGGCACATGAAGAAGCAATCTCGGCCTATTTTGCTGCGGACTGGGTGTCGTCTCACAAGTTATTTGCAGCTCTTGCAAAACACCATACTGATACATTGATTTATCAATTGTTCCTTGAGCGTATTGCGTATTTCAAGAAGAATCCACCGGGTAGTGATTGGGATGGGGCTTATCAGCGGATGGATAAATAAGGGGATAATAATGGCCTATTTAATCTGTTCAACCATCTCAATTTTGATCAATCTTATTGCTAACACTGGCCGTGTTCCCAAAATTTACTGGATCGTGCAATGATAAGGGATTTAATTGTTGCATACCCTGGATTGCTCAAACTAGACAGGCACTTGTCTAGCTAAATCTGATAACGGAATTCAATTATTTGAAGAGTATTTATCAATGTCATGATGAAAGGATCTTATTGAATTATGAAAACCAGATTATTGACTACCATTCTTGCTTTTTTTTCTCTTATGCTAAGTGGATTCCTTCTATGGCATCTTAATCGCGCTGATCTTCACCTTAAAAAAACATCGTTTAATCAACTGCCAGGATGGGGAACAGCTGATACTACCAAATCAATGAATGCCTTTAATGTTACCTGCAAATCTTTTTTAAAGCAGGAGCCGGATACACCTGCCGGCAGCCCGTACATCACATTAACAGCAAAAGATTGGTACCCAGCATGTCGGGCCGCTTTGTTGGTTGACACTACATCCGCTAAGCAAACAAAAGCGTTTTTTGAGCATTACTTTGAACCAGCTGAGTTTTTTGATCACAAGCCCGTTCAAGGGTTATTCACGGGCTATTATTTACCACTGCTGCATGGCAGTTTAACTAAAACGACACAATATAATGTTCCCATCTACAGAACTCCGGATAACCTAATTACGGTTGATCTGAAATTGTTTGATTCGGGGCAGACAAATCGTCAGCTTTTTGGACGCTTAGAGGGAGGCAGGTTAGTCCCTTTTTATACCCGCGAAGAAATTAATCAAGGGGCTATTTCCGATTCGGCCTCGATTATTGTTTGGGTTGACAGCCACATTGACAGGTTATTTATGGAAATTGAGGGTTCAGGCATTGTGCAACTTACCGATGGCTCTCATATGTTTCTAGGATATGCTGGCCAAAATGGTGCGCCTTATACGGCTGTGGGACATGCATTGATTCAGAAAGGCGTTATGAATAGGAAAAATCAGTCCATGCAACGCATCCGTGGTTATCTGGAATCCCATCCTGAAGAAAGAGATACGATCATCAATCAGAATAAATCATTTGTTTTTTTTGAAATATTACCTCATAAATCAGCTATTGGTGTTAAGGGGATTGTATTGACGCCTGGCTACTCCCTTGCGATTGATCGTCAATGGATACCGATAGGAGTGCCTGTATGGTTAAATACCACCAAACCTGATGATCAAAAGAATGCTCAGAAACCATTTCAACGTCTGATGATTGCGCAGGATACCGGTGGGGCTATTCGAGGGATGGTTCGTGGCGATATTTTTTGGGGTAAAGGAAACAAGGCGATGACTATTGCGGGTAAGATGAATAATGCGGGGTATTATTGGTTGTTGTTACCCAGAGGGGGTGATAAACATATTTTTTGATGGGACAGCCCTAGCCGAGTCCATTTCATTTCTTTTGTGCGACCTACGTCCGAATATTTTTAAGGTTATTTTTTGGTATACCCCCAATAATCCCACCTTTTGCCTCAAGACGCCATAATATAAAGTCCCTCTTGTACTGATTAATAGAGGGAATCAAATGATCAAAAACGATATGGTTACTGAGATACAACCGGCATATGTCTGGACGGCACTGAGTTCTAAAGAAAAAGCCGAACTATATAAACGATGGAAGCAGCTGGGTTGGAGCCAAGGTCGATTTTGCAAAAAAAACGGCATTCCATTGGATATATTTAATGACTGGTGCAAGCAAATGGAAGGGACATCATCATCCAATTTTTGCGAACTAACTTTGGCAACGCCACCACAGAGCGAGGTCATGACAGTCGAACTGACCTTTTCAAACCAAATAACCGCGCGGATTCAAGCCAATGAACATCAGTTTGGTTTTTTACTGAGGGAGATGCTGCATGCAACTTCAATTATACGGTAGAAAAATCTGGTTGTATCGACAGCCAATTGATTTTAGATGTTCGATTGATGGGTTATCGAGTATTGTCGCACATCAGTTGAAACAGGATCCTCAAGAGGGCATTTATCTTTTTTATAACCGCGGCAAAGATAAGATAAAGTGCCTGTCTTGGCACAAAAATGGGTTTATCCTGCTCTATAAGCGGTTAGAAACGGGGCGGTTTAGTTTTATTCACAACCCGACGACCGGTACGATGGAAGTGGGGGTCGATGAGCTCAGTTGGTTATTGGCCGGACTTGAATGGCAGAAAATGCGGGGTTGGCGAGAGTTGAACTATGAAAAATTTGCTTAATTGCGTGATTCATTGAACCATTTATAATGGGTGATTCGTCACCAAAAAAATAGTTTCAAAATAGTTTCAAAAACTATTGACAGGGTTTTCGTGCATTTTTATCTTTTTTATCTCCACGTTGATTGTCCTTGTATTTAAGCTTGCTGAAAGCCACAGCTGAACGCTGTGATCGCGATAAAATCAAGGACACCCTCCTTCGGGGGGAAAAAAATATCATGCCTCTAATCGCATGTCAGAAGGAAAAAAATGACCTAAAAATTTACATGTTACAATCACTGCATAGATAAATTCTTTCGTAAATAACATGCTGCCAAACGATTTCGAGAAACTAAAAGAAGCTTACACGTTACGTGAAATTGAGAACCATCAATTGCATGAACGTGTCATCTCGCTGGAGGAAGAGAATGCGCGTCTAAAAGAGCTTTTACGCCTTCAGCAAGAGAGGCTATTTGGCAAAAAAAGCGAGGTAAGCAGTGCCATTAATCCATCGCCACCTGACGATGATGGTGAGCAGGCGCTGGTAGAACCAAAAATAACAACGGTGGCATCTCATGTTCGCACAATACCACCACGTGGTAAGCGCCAATTGGATACCAGTGATTTACCACGATATAACGTAACTCATGATCTGCCTGATGCTGAAAAAAACTGCCTGTGTTGTGGCGGTGAGCTGCATGTTATTCGTCGAGAGAAATCAGAGCAACTAGAAATCATCCCTGTTCAGTACTGCGTGATTGAACATACTCGATTAATTTACGGGTGTCGTCCTTGCGAAACAGTGATCATGGCACCAAAACCATCAGCGCCAATTCCTAAAGCCATTGCAGGCCCTAGCTTATTAACCGATGTGGCTTTAAATAAATACCAATACCATTTACCTCTTTATCGACAATCAAAAATCATGCAAAGTTATGGCATCACTATTTCGGACAAGACGCTAGCTAATTGGGTTATGGCTTCGGGTGATGCGCTCCTAAAAGTCTATGATGCGATCTGGGTTATTTTAGAAAATCGATATCTACAGGTAGATGAGACACCCGTTAAAGTGCTTGAGACCAATAAAAAAGGGTATGTTTGGGCTTATTTCGCGCCGAATGCTGGCAAAGGATTAGTGGCTTTTGAGTTCAGTTTGACCCGGCAGTCTTCAGTGGCTAATGAACGTTTAAAAACATTCAAAGGTCTTTTGCAAACCGATGGATATAAAGGGTATGACGCCTTACGCAAGCGTGACGATATTGTTGGATTTGGATGCTTATCTCATGCGCGCCGTAAATTTAGTGAGGTCGTTAAGATCAGCGGTGATAAACAAGGTATTGCGGCAGAAATGATTGAACGCATGAAGCCGTTATATGCACTGGAAGCACGCCTGCGTGAGGTAAATGCAGATCACCGGACGCGCAAACGATTACGACAAAAAATTGCACGTCCCATATTACACGACATACATACTTGGTTGCGTTCTATCAAAAGCAAGGTCTTGCCAAAGAGTAAGCTAGGCAAAGCGATTTCCTATACATTGAATCAGTGGCCATTTTTGGTTGCTTATCTGCGGCATGGCATGGCCGAAATAGATACCAATTATGTTGAGAATAAAATTAGGGATATAGCCTTGGGCAAGAAAAATTGGCTATTCATTGGCAATGAAGACTGTGGAAAAATTCATGCTCTATGGTACACACTAATTATCAGCTCTGTTATTAATAAGTTAAACCCACGGGTGTATATCCATTACTTGCTGACGAAAGTACATCAGTTAAGACGTGGAGAAATTGACCCTATTTCGTTGCTGCCTGATCGAATTGACATCAAGGAACTGGAGTGCTTTGCTGCAGAACAGGTCGAATTTGGCAAAAAAATGATGAACGCATTTAACTCCTCATGATATGCAGCCCGCAGTACAATCAATGCAAGCCTTGGTGAGACGCTATTATCTGGTTTTTATGGATTTTGTTATAGGTGGGATTATTGGGGGTATACTTTTAATATGTTTTCTGCCATATCCTGTTCGCCGCGCATAACCTGTAATAACAATTTATTGGCCATTTTTTGCAGCCGGGCAGGTTGAAATAAGCCTTGGGTTATTTTAGACGTCGCTGTTAACGCTGTCGTGTCTTTCAAAGTTAAATATTTACCAATGGCATGCTCTGTAATATCTATAGGTAAATCGGTTAGGTTTTGTGGCATTATCTATCTCGATCATGATAAATGCTTTTATTATAGTCAGATTAGGCTTTGATTAGCAAATTCAAGGAGAGTGTAATTCGCGCTGTTTTCTCGCCTTGTCTCCTGGTAATCAGCAAAGGTTTTTTTAATTTCCTGCAGCGCAATTCTCAAATTATCACCTATAGTTA
>CANNJI010000119.1 GCA_947504875.1 Legionellaceae bacterium | reverse complement strand
GCTATCACAGGCTTTATTACTTTTCGTTCGCAAGCACTCATTTCATTAACAAGGTACCCATTCAGTTTGTCTCTATCTTCTTAATCATCGTGCCCTCAAGGCAAGGCGCTATTCTCGTCATTTCGCGCCCCTTTGTCAAACACTTTTTTGATTTTTTTCTCATAAATATAAAATTTCATGTCATAGGCATTCTTTTCGTCCTTTACCTGTAAAAATGATTCTTTTTCAATCCATATTGATTTGTTTATATCAGGGAAAAATACATCCGCATCAAACTGATGGTGTATTTGAGTTAAATATAACCGTTGGGCGATGTTTAATGCCTCTTCAAATAAACGAGCGCCACCAATAATCATTATTTCCGTTTCATCTTTAGTGAGCTCAAGTGCTTCATTTAACGAACCAACAACACTTATATCTGACCGGGGCATTAACGTACGACTTACAACTATATTATGGCGATCTGGCAATGCCTTTCCGATAGACTCAAACGTTCGGCGCCCCATAACAATCGGCTTTCCAAGGGTAATCGTTTTGAAATGCTTTAAATCAGCAGGTAAATGGCAGAGCAAATGATTGTCTTTTCCGAGTCCGCCGTGTAAATCTATCGCGGCAATAATGCTAACATGTCTCATCTTGTGGCTCTCGACGTTGTGCCATGGATACCGCAAGTGATACCGCAGCAATTAGACTGCTTGCATGCGCCTTCCCTGTGCCTGCGAGTGACAATGCAGTTCCGTGATCCACGGATGTTCTTATGATAGGCAAACCCAGCGTCACATTAACACCCTCACCAAAATCCGTGTACTTAATTACAGGTAATCCCTGATCATGGTACATCACCAGAAATGCATCACATTGATTTGCTTCATGCTCTATAAATAGTGTATCTGCTGAAAAAGGGCCTCTGGCGTTAACGCCTTCTGCACGCATCGCTTTAATCGCTGGCTCTATGACCTCGATTTCCTCTCGGCCCAAATGTCCTGCCTCACCGGCATGAGGATTTAACCCTGCCACATGAATTCGGGGGATGTTAATACCAAAATCTTTGTGTAATCCTTGAGAAAGAATAAGCATCACTTGTTTTAACAAAGGAATGGTTAGTGCATCTGGAACTTGCCTTAAAGGAAGATGTGTTGTCACCAGCGCTACCTTCATAAGGCTTGAAACAAGCATCATAACAACTTGGGGCACTTTACAATATTCAGCAAAAAACTCTGTATGCCCTGTAAAAGACAATCCCGCCTCATTAATAATTCCTTTATGAACAGGGGCCGTCACCAATCCAGAAAACTCCCCAAGCGATACTCGTTTTGCGGCATCAGATAACATCGCCATCACATAGCTTACATTATCAAGATTTAATACTCCGCATTTCACTGGTGAAGGACAATCAAGAGAAAGAACATAAAGTGACCCACGTTCAAAGTTACATTCTGCGTTGATGGTGTAATCCAATAATCTTACATTAACGTTGAGCTGTTGAGCCCGAGCTTCTAGTAGCGCCTTATCTCCCAAAACAACAACTGGATAAGACGTATCCGCTAAGGCTAAACAAATATCAGGGCCAACGCCAGCTGGCTCACCACTGGTTACGAGTAAAGGCTTCACGCCAAGTTTTCATCCACAATATTAACAAAAGCACTGGATCGCATATGTTGTTGCCAATTTTGAACAGCCTCAGCAAATTTTCGTTGATGTAAAAATTGGTGTACTTTCTGACGCTGAAAGGCGACTGAATCATCAACTGTTTTACGTTCCAAAACCTCAATTAAATGCCATCCGAAAAGTGATTTAACGGGCTTGCTCACTTGATGCAAAGGTAACTCATTCATTGCTTCGGCAAAAGCAGGCACCAGTTCTTCAGCAATGACCCAACCCATGTCACCACCTTTGATAGCACTCGCCTGATCTAACGAATATTTTTTGGCCATGACAGCAAAATCCTTGCCAGACTTTAATTGCTGATAAATATTCTCAATTTGTTTTTTTGCTTCAGCTTCCGTCATGCTCGCAGCTTGTTTTAATAAGATATGACGCACATGCGTTTTAACGACATCATGATGGACGTCAGGCGCATTTATTTTAACTAATTTAATCAGCTGGAATCCGTTTCCTGTGCGAATAGGGCCAACAACATCCCCTTCGTTCATGCTCACTATTTTTTCCGCGAATACCTCCGGTAGCTCAGCCAAGTGTCGCGCACCCAAGTCTCCGCCCTCAAGTATAAATTCATTTGTCGACTCATCAATAGCAAGGCTAGTAAAGTCGCCTCCTTTTTTTGCCTTCTGAAGCACAAGTTCGGCCTTTTTTCGCGCCTTATTGAGCTGCTCTGACGTTGGTTCTTCAGGAAGAGGGATCAGCATGTTCTGAACAGAAAAAAGATGCTGTGCTTTATCTATTTTACTCGACATTGCAAGATAATCATCGATTTGCTTTGCTGTAATATTAATCTCTTTCGCCAAAGCACTTTGTTGAATACGAGAAATTAACATTTCTTTTCGCAATTTATCACGATAACTATCAAACGTAATCCCTTCGCGCAACAAGGCTTCTCTCAACTCATTCGTCGATAATTTATTACTTTTGGCGATTTTTTCAATGGCCTCATCCAGTTCAATATTATCAATCGTCATTTGATTAAATTTTGCTGCTTGCAGTTGTAAGGTCTCATCTATTAAATGTTGCAACACTTGTTTTCGCAAAGCCTTATCCGATGGCATATCAACTTTTCTTGCGATGAGTTGTTGCCGTAGAATCGTTGCTTGCTGCTCAAGTTCACTTGCCGTGATAACATCATCATTCACGACTGCCACCACTTTATCCAAGGGTTCTGCAACAACAACCATGGGAAGTAACAACATCAACATCATCAATCGCTTTCGCATCACCTTACCCTCTTTTTAGCGCTGAAATAAATTAACATATCCTGGTAAATAGCTTTGAATCGTACTGGCTGGATCACTGCTGCCAACAGAACCTAGGCCCTTCAATATGACTTGCACATACGCACTATTTTCATACTGCGGTCTTAAACTATTGCCCGGTGTAAGGCTATCAAAAACACGCCCACCTAAAAGTCGTACTGCCCAACAACAAGTATCATATTGTACACCTAAGAAGGTCATCATACTGTACTTTTCACTGATATTGTAACTATAGGCGCCAAGACTACTCCACTTTGGCGTTAAGGGCCATGCATATCCAATCGTTGCTTGATGCAGCGCATTATGCAGAACACCTTGACTCGACGGAGGACTCAATAAGTTACCATTCACCAAATAAGAATACCCAAGCTGAACAATATGATTTGTTTCAGGTTGATAATGAAAGTTAAACCCTCCATTATTTGTGGCATTTTGTGCAACATCCCATACCAGATCGCTGCTTGCAGACCATGTTGAGTTAAACTGAAACGTGGCACGTGACGCAATCGGTGAATACGTTGCATCAGGAGAGAGATAGCCCAGCATCAATGAATTGTCAACACATTGTCCGTTTTGATCGTAACAAAGTTGAACTTTCCTCTCGGAAAAATAACGCAATTGCCCAATCGAAAAACTTGCCTTTTCTTGTCCAGTTTGATTTGACAACCAACGAGAATTCAAGCCATAGGCAAGCTGATTGGCGTCACCTATCCTATCAAATCCTGAAAACCGATTGGTTCTAAACAACTGATTTGTGCTAAAAATCATATAAGCTGAATCAAACGATGGCGTTGTTGACTGATTTTGATAAGGTACATAAAGGTAGTAGAGTCGAGGCTCTAAAGTTTGAGTATAGTTTTGTCCATTTAACCCCCCCGCGCGTTCAAAATATAAACCGCTGTCCAAACTCGCGCGAGGGATACTGTGATTAACGGTTGTAGAATAAAAGCCTGAACCAGCACCGCTAGGCTTTAATTGATAATAATTTTCAACATATTGAAATTCAGGTTTAACATAACCCCAGGACTCACTTGGCCCGAAAGATAAGGTTGGATTAAAATGATAGCGAGGCCCTTCTGGTTGTGCTGGATTATAAACAGGCCAATGAAATTGATCATACTGACCCAACACGTTAAATTGTCCATCTAAAGGTAATTCATCATATATACCGCGGGCAAAGAGTTGCGGTAGACGTTCATATATATTATCAACCGGTGTTTGGTTAATCGGATTTAAGGTTTGATAAGACTGTGCCATTCCCTGAAAAAGCCAATGGTCCGTGCTATAACTTAATGAGCCTTCTCGTCGCAGTTGATTTTCTGTCAAAATGGCTAAGTTCGTACTGAAATCTTGAAGATAATAATTATCGGAGACCTGCTGGTAATTAACATGCATCTGTAATGCATCCGTAAATTGTGTATGCTCATGCAGTAATAACGACCAGCGATCATCTGATTGTGTCTTTAAAACTGGAAACTGTGATTTTTTTTGATCAATAAACTGTTCGAATGCTCTATCATGCGGCAAAATTGTTGCGCCAATAACACCACTCGAGGTTGACGTTAAAAATCGACCATCACCACCCAGCATGAGACCCCGTCGACCATACACATGGGGCGTTAGGGTAGCGTCAACATTTGGCGCAATCGACCAATAATAAGGAGCAGAAATATCAGCGCCACCGAGTGAAGAATATCCATACATTGGCATCAAAAATCCAGATTTTCGTGCTTTTGATGTGGGGAAACTTAAATAGGGCGTATACAGAACAGGAATATCATGAATGCGTAAGACAGCATTACGAGCAACGCCCCGCTCTTTAATATGTTCAAGTGTGATATCCTTGGCATCAATTTCCCAACTACGATCATTCGGTGCGCAGGTGCTATAGGTTGTGTCGGTTAAATGATAATCTTGCGTAGAAAATCGCTTTATCAAACGCGCAAGCCCCCATGCAGGTAATGAAGCATGCGCATAATGCGTATCAAAACGATAAAGCGCCTGATGAATACTCCCTGATTTATCTTGCGGATTAAAGCTCACATGCTTGGCTCGCATGACATGACCAGGCTCGGTAAATCGAACATTATTATACAAATCAACACGAACAATTTGATGTGTAACTGGGTCACGAACAAAAGAGGCTTTTTCTGCTGTTACGACCCGCTCACCTTGTTGTACATAAACATCACCGTCAAGCTCAGAGCGCCCGACAGGATAAAGCGACATCTGATCCGCTTTCAGTTGTACCGCGTTGGGGTCAAGACCTAAGGTTTCAACCTGAGGTAAAACACGATAGGTCCCTTTACATTGTAAAGATTCGTCCTCGTCCCAACCCAAACAAACTGCAATTTTTGCTCGTGTTTCAGTAGTAAAAAGGATTTTATTGGGAATAATGCAGATGTTTTTAGGTTGACCTGCGCGCGCATAAGCCGTACTTACCAGAAGTATAATCAGCACAACAATAGAAATTTTGTTGTATTTTAAGTAACGCCCAATGTTCAGCACCGAAAAAATACCTTATGATGTACAAAAAATACCGAATCATCCCGGTCGGGGAGTATATCATGCAAACACGAGAAAACGCACTGAACAAATGGATTGAAAAAACACTAGGACACGCCTCATTCACATTAACCCCGTTGGCTGGGGACGCAAGCTTTCGACGTTACTTTCGTCTGAATCATGCGCAAATAACGCAAGTGATTATGGATGCGCCCCCCGAAAAGGAAAGTTTGGCGTCTTTCATTGAAGTTGAAGCCCAACTTTATCATCAAGGCATAAGAACTCCACGGATTCGTGCAGTTGAACGCGACCTTGGTTTTTTATTGCTTGATGACTTAGGTGACCGCTTGCTTTTAAACGAGCCGCTCTCCCCCTATTATTATAGCGCATTAGATACCCTTCATAGCCTACAAAAAATACCAGCAGCCCATCGACCAGCCTTCAATGCAGCATTCATGCATCAAGAGATGTCACTTTTCCAAACTTGGTTTTTACAGGCCTATCATGACATCGAACTTAATTCACGAGAGCAAAAGCAACTGAATCAACTGCTCAAAGCGTTGTCATCTCATCTGATGGAGCAACCGCACTGCTTTATTCACCGTGACTACCATTCACGTAACCTTATGCTTATCGAGGAAAACAATACAACACATATTGGCGTCATTGATTTTCAAGATGCCATGCAAGGGCCCTTTACTTATGATCTTGTTTCTTTATTAAAAGATTGTTATATCGAATGGCCCAATACAACCCGTGCTGAATGGATAAACTACTTTTTCCATCGTTTATCCAATACACAAGGCTGGTCTCGTGATGAGTTTGAACTAGGATTTGATTGGTGTGGCTTACAACGACATCTTAAAGTACTGGGGGTTTTTTGCAGACTTCATTTACGTGATAAAAAATCTAACTACCTTCGTGATTTACCGCTCACACTCAAATACACCTGCGCAACACTAGAACGCTACGACGTCTTTCATTCTCTACTGGATATCATCCAGAAACATGTCGTACCCATCATCACGCAAGATCAATGTTCATCATGAATACAGCCATGATTTTAGCAGCAGGGCGGGGGGAGCGATTAAGACCCTTGACTGATTCCATGCCCAAAGCACTCTGTACCATTCATGGCAAACCGCTTATTCAATATCATGTTGAAAAGTTGGCACTTGCAAACTTCAGTCGAATTGTAATTAACCACGCCTACCTTGGCGGCCAAATTAAAGCCTGCTTAGGCGATGGTAAGCGTTTTGGACTTGATATCATTTATATCCCTGAACCTCCTGGCGCCCTTGAAACGGGAGGCGGAATTTTTAATGCATTACCTTATTTAGGAAGCAAGCCCTTTTTAACGGTGAACTCAGACATATTCACCAACTATGATTTTAAAAAAATACGATTACCACCCCAATCAAAAGCACATGCGGTACTCGTTAAAACACCGCCATCTTACACACATGCTGACTTTGGTCTATCGCATGAAAATCATGTGCTGAATACTGAGCAAGAATATACGCTAGCAGGTATTACTTGTTACGATCCTAGCATTATCAAAACATGCCCTCGTGGCCGATATTCTATTACGCCCTTTCTCAGACAATGGGCTAATGAACAACGCTTCACAGGAGAATGTTATACTGGCTCATGGCATGACACAGGAACGTTCTCACGACTTGAGGCGGCACGCTCGACCGGATGATGGCCTACTTCGACGAAAACACGCCCCAAAAAATCGAGCGATACACCCAGTGTTGATAGGCTGAACAGGGTTTTTCGCCTGCGCAACGGTTGATTTTTTTACCACGCCATGCTTTAGATAATCAGAGGAGCGCCCTGATTCTATTGCTCACATTCCGCAGCGATGATCGCAAAATATTTAATTAGCTAATGACTGATTGTTTTTAAAACAAAAGTTCATAATTTATCCGATCTTTATCAGCTACACGGAACGGATCCCCTCTCCCCTCAACGAAAAATCGCTAAAATCCTGATG
>CANNJI010000118.1 GCA_947504875.1 Legionellaceae bacterium | reverse complement strand
GCTACTATTGAACTTTTAGTAGAGGAAACTCAGGCGTGGGCTAAAAAAACAAATCAAAAACAAAAAGGTGTCAATTGGCAATTCAGTATCGAGAAAGCGAGGCATAAACTGAAGTCAATTTACCCCAAGATTAAATGTTGATGGCGCAGTAGGATAAAAAAAATCGTGATTCTTTTCGATCAGTCGGTTTCAACATCATTCATTCCTCTCATTAAATTCGTTATAGAAAAAGTTTGCGAATACATCATCACTGAACGGGCGTGATAATCGAGAAACCTGTCTTAACGTGCATTGTTTATCCGCTCAGCGTTAAGACAGGCGAATAATGCTAATAATGTTAGATGTAATGAATTGAAATGAGGGTAAAGCGAAATCTCGACAAACGTCGGGTCTCGATAACAACAATGTATTGTTTGTTTGCCTCATGAATGACTCTCTATAAAATACAGGTACAGATTATCATATGTTCTTATATTTTAAAAGTCGGATTTTTTGCGAGCAACCTTACATTTTCGTTCTATATTAATCACCGCTGCTTTATAAGCCTTATCAAATAAGCCATTGCCTTCCATCGATTCAATTGTTTTTAATGTTGGATTAATAATACACACCCAGGTCATCCATCCGTATACAGGGTGCGGCATCACTTCATCTACTGCTGTAAAATCATACCACCCCTCAATAACTCCGCCAGCAGCAGGTCTTTTGGGAATAGTCTTAAATAAGTGAATAAAGGTTAGTTTGGATATTTTAAGATTGAGTCGATATCTATTTTCACCATTCAAACGACTTGCTGAATCATTTTTACCATCTTTTTCCTTGAAGGTGAGCACATAAGCGCCCTTATTAAATTGTTCATTTGGATTATAAAATAAACCTCGTTCTCCCCAATTTGTATTTTCACTTAACAAAGGGTATTTAAGTATAACCCGTTGTATTAATGCTTGTATTTGCACAGACCCCCCTCTTTTCTCGATCATCAAGTCATCTGACCGGTACTATATAAACATAAAGACACATAAAAATTTTTTAATATCGACAGTATACGATTATTTTTCGCAACTGCGTAATGTCGGCGTCCTAGATGATATGATCCGCAACTTACAATAAGCGATCAAAGTGGCCGCCGGCAGAAATCTTAAGCCCAGTGCGGGTATAATCGATGTCGCGACAACATTCGTTCTTTTACTTTAGCTTGATTGATTTTTACCTTTTCGTGAGCAGCATATTTCAACCAACGGTGAAACTCATCTTCATAAATTTCACGATTATCACGGCGTACTTTTTCAGAATCAAAAGGCCGAACATCCACGTCTCCAAGCGCTACAAAAGGAAAACAAGTGTGAGAGTACTGACGAATTTTCGTGCCTTTACTCATAAGATATTCATAATCATTCCCCAATAAATATAGTTGACCATTTCTATTAACAAATGTTTCTATGGACTCTGAAAGTGAGATCGTTGCTAATAATGATGCGTTAGAATCTATGCTAATATCTGGATCTTTAATATCTTCATTATGACCTTGCGTGACATAAACCCAAACGAATAAATAATTAATTGTACATGATGTTTATTTAGGCGTCATTAAAGCCGCCTATGCACCTATCAAATGTTTAAAAAAGGGCAATTTAATTGTTGGATGTATGGCAATCGTAATGAAGTCTCTTTCATTAATGAACAGTTTGGTTTATACAGTTAAACTATACCCAAAATCTCTGGTTTTGCATTGAGCGTATTATTTGCAACGGAGCCTTATTGAGGTATATCATCAAACACATATGTTACATCATGTCGATTATGGAGAACTTGAAGATAACTTTTCCTTCTCTTTGACTGATCTTGAGCGTGGTTTTTTCTGGCTAATATCTTTTGAGAATTACCTTATAGGAGAGGCACTGCATGAAATCGTTCTTCCGCGAAAACCCAACGATCGCTTTTGGCCTGGGTTTACCCCTGCTGCTTGTTGTCGCCTTTCTTCTTACTTCAGCGATTGGTGCGTTTCTGGTTGATCCGCCGCAATACGACGTGCTTTACGCAACGGATTACTACGATAACCAGAACGGGGTACAAATCTCTGTGGTGAACCAGAAGATCCAGGTTGTCTACCAGGGAAGTGCACAGGGCTATCGCAGTCCCCTTCTATGGCGTTACTACCCGAAAACCGGGGGAGTAAAAGAGGTTACCATCATGCTGCCACCCGGCCTCACTCCACCCGGGCAGAAATCCGAGACATCGGAGGACGCTACAAAGATAACAACCATCGAGGTTCCCGATCTGGCCGGACTGACGATCGATGCGTCCAGTGTTTCTCCGGACGGTTATGAATTCAGCGCGGGGGCAAACGGCTACTCGGGCGATGTCTTTACCGGCCTGTTTTATTCTTCGCGCTACCGCAATGAAGCGGTGGTGACGAAAAAAGGCCGCAGCATCCGTCTGCCGAATGCCGGCAATAACACACGCTTAATCGGCTGGGTTGTGACGCGATGAGTATGCTGCTTCTCATCGTTGTGGTCCTGCTTATTGGCGGATGGTGGGGCTGGCCGCTGCTGGCCGGTATGCTTGGCGCGTCTGCTGTAACGGATAAAAACAGCGCACTGCAAAATATCGTACAGCTTATGCGTCATTATGACATTACGCCCGCCGAAGTTGATGCCGCCTTGCAGGCACCTGCTTCCACTCGGGCAGAGCCTGAACGGCGCAGCAGTGGCGATATCGCGAAGACGCTGTTCATTTATCTTGGAGTGATCTTCATTCTTGCGGGTATCAGCGCTTATATTGGCACCTTCTGGCAGAGCATGGGCAGTGTGATGCGGGTTGTCATGACGCTGGGCGTGGGCTACATTTTGTTTATTGTGCTGCTCTCAGCGCTGTATGAGAATAAATATCCGAAACTGATCCTGCCGCTTGAGCTGGCCTCGGTGCTGATGATGACGGGTGGCTGGTTTGTGCTTATTCACGAGGTGTACCCGCACGGGGACAACTGGCGTCTTGCGGCGCTTGCCGTATTCGGTGTGATGGCACTGCACCAGGGAGCGCTATTCGGCAAATACCGGCACACGTTGCTGGCATTCACGGCGCTGTTTTTTGTATATGCATTTATGCACGTCGGCCTTGATCTGCTCAATATTCCAATGGCTTTTATCGCAATTATCCTCGGCGCCTCGTTATTCCTGGTGGCCACCGCACTTGAAAATATGCCTTACCGTGTGCTCGCCGCTCCCGCATTGCTGATCGGAATTTACTGGATGAATAGCGGTCTTTTTGATCTTATTGCGACAGCTTGTGCGCCCGATTGGGCGAGCCTGCTTGTTGGTCTCAGTGTGATGTCCGCAGCCTTTGGCCTGCATCAGGCTGGGCGCTATTCTGGCCTGACGGCTCTCGGCTATTTCTTCGGGTCAGTCATGGCCTACGGTGGCTTGTTTGACCTGGCGCATAACACCGCTTTCGAACTGGGCTTCTTCGCGGTTACCGCGGCTGTGCTCTATGCCTGTGTGGTGCTGCGGAGCCGGGCACTGTTGTTTACCACGGTGATCGCAATGCTCGGATTTATCGGATTTTACACGGCCAAACATTTCTCAAATTCTTTGGGCTGGCCTGTCACACTGGTCCTGATGGGCATTGCTTTTCTGGGGGTCGGTACAATTGCTATCAAGCTAAGACGCCAGATCGGTAATGAATTATGAGGCAACACAGAATGCGTTGGACCCCCTGACACAACACCATCAATCAACCCGCGCCACGCCTTGTTGTTTGAGGACACGGACTAGCAGCGCATTGGCGGTACTGCCTGTGGTGATTAAATCACAACTGGTAGGCCATAAGAGAATATTAAAATGCAGGGGGGGAATGTCATTGAATGCTTAGTTTTCTACTTTGAATTGGCATTATAATGAAAGAAAAATTATATCTGCCTTTCCGTACCCTAGCTCCAAGCAATGAAATGACATTTGATGGCTCCGTTGCAAATATAAAGCACTCATTTTAGCATCATCATCCTTTCCTCGTTGATGCTTGTAACGTCTTTTATTCGATCATAAAAGGAACTTTTTATATTGGGGTTGTAGCCCAATTTACACTTATCATGTAGATTTAGCAAAATAGTTTACAAATGCACCGCATAATCTTGGAAAAAGAATGATAATTACATATGAAGAATTTGCAAAAGTTGATTTACGAGCTGGCACCATTGTAAAAGCAGAGCCTTTTCTACGCGCAAAAAAACCGGCCTATAAAGTTTGGGTTGATTTTGGGCCAACGTTAGGAGTTTTGCAGACCTCCGCTCAAATAACAGTGCATTACACACCAGAAACACTGGTAGGTCGTAAGGTGATTGGATGCGTTAATTTAGGCGAGAAAAATATAGCCGGATTTATTTCTCAATTTCTATTGCTGGGATTTTCAGATCAAAATAATGCCATATGCCTTGCAGCAGTTGAACAACTTGTTGCAAATGGAGAGAAAATGCATTGAAAACACAGTTGACTTTAAACACTAGAACGATTAAGTTCAATGCTAATCAATCAGCATGTTGTTGATTGAATTTTAGGAGAGTCATTATGTTTACATTATTTAAAACCATCGAAACAATCCAAGCATCCATCCAGGATTTACTTTGGCTCAACTCAACAATCGCTTGAATCCCTTCTTGATACTTCCGATATCGATTCATCTGCATATAACAAATCTTTAGTCCAGTACATTTCAAAAAATCCACAACTCGAAAAATACTTAAACCCAACTTACCATTACTATTATGGATCAGGGGGGCCTGGTAATTATGGCGCTAATCTTAGAGCTCTGAACACCGGTTATCATGGCTTTTCGCCGGATGGAATTCAGAAACTACTCGAGATAAAAAGCATTGATGTGCCTTTGATCAAAACTTCTGATGAGTTTTTCGCATTTATTAAGGAAACACCCATTGGAAAACGAAGCATTGCCCTGCTGATGCACGACGACGTTATCTTAAATGCCGGTCCATCTGCTTATATATATGCCATTGTTTATGAGAAGCATAAAGACAGAGACATGCTCTATATCTATGACTCGGACACTGGCTTGAATGATTATATTGAGTACTATGCAAAATTTTTTCGTGAGCATTGTATTCTTGTTTTCCCCGATAAGACACACAAGCTATATAACCAAGGAGCATATGATAATCATGGAACAAATGCTTGCGCAATTGAAGATGCTACTATTCTCCAAACACAAGTAAATGAACCCTTCATGGTTTCATTAAAGAATGGCATAAACTACTTCAGTTTAAGTCAGCCATTTAACTACAATGAACAAGCAATAAGACGAAAGTATTTATGCGAACTCATTGGGTTAAATGAGGCAGGCCAATTACTGGAGAGCAAAGCAGCATTCCCTCTTTAATTGTCGATAACTCCTAATCCTTCATCCAATTTATGCGGATGGAGGATTTACCCGGTATTTTTTATTGAAGGAATCGAAAAAATAAAATAGATATGGTAGTCTAGAAATAACTTCGGCTTAGAACATCATCATGAATACTCAAATTGATACAGTAAAAAAAGAAAAATTAAAAATCATTGATTGGCTTATTGAACATTTCCCTATGGCTTTCTTCAAAAAAACAAAACAAATCATGCCACTAAAAATTGGCATTTTTGAAGATATCATGGATTTTTATCAACGGTTAGACTCCCCCCCTTTTAGCAAAAAAATACTTCGAGAGGCGCTCAATTATTATAGTACGTCCCCTGCCTATTTAACTGCACAAAAAGAAGGTACCGCAAGGCTTGATCTCTATGGCAATGAGGTTGATATAGTAACTCAGGAGCAAGCTCATTATGCATACCAACGCTACGAACAACGCTATGCGTCTCGCAAAATAGAAAGTAAAGAAAAGCTTGGCATCCCAGAGCTCAATTCACATATCCAGGATGAAAAGATCAAAGATTGAATTGATAGGTCAGCGTGAACATAACCTGGCCTAATTATACCTTCTTCACAAACTCAGACTTTAGTTTCATAGGACCAATGCCATCAATTTTACAATCAATATCATGATCACCAGAAACCAGCCGAATATTTTTAACTTTTGTACCAACTTTTACAACCAAAGAAGAACCTTTTACTGGCAAATCTTTTATCACAGAAATTGTATCGCCATCTTTAAGTAAATTACCATTGGCATCTTTACAAATTAAAGTATCCTCTGTCTCAAATGTTTCCTCCTGCTGTTGTGGCCACTCATGCGCGCATTCAGGACAAATATAAGAGGCTTGATCTTCGTAAGTGTATTCCGAATTACATCGTGGACAATTGGGCAGCATGCTCATGGTTTTACTCCTAGTAGACATATTTTATTCATTATACACGGATGCTTTCATTTATTAGCGTAAAATAGTGTGGCGTTTGTCTGCATAGAGAATGGTATTATTAATAACCCCTCGCTTAGAAAAAAACCGGTGTGATACATCACACATCACAAAATTATCATAAGGATTAATCTGTTGGTACGGATTATAAGCGCATGCAGGATTGATTTCATGTGCGGCTGCTGGCGAAACATATTGACGCGCCAAATCTAAATCATGACGCATAGAGCAGTAACGTGATCCTGGAATTTTCAGATCCGCTGGCGTTGATTTGCCTGCGCTAATTTCTGCAGCACGTAGCACCTTTTCTATGAGTAATAAACAAGTTAGGATGTGTTCGGGTGATTCGCTCGGTTCGCCCGAATCGTTCTCCATGACGTAAAACACAAACTGTTTCCCCTTACAATGATGCAGCGGGTTTTCAAAAAAGGTTAAATCAATCACTTTAAAAGCACACATGCCTAATTTAGGGTCTAATAAAATAGGAAAAACAATTGGCCATGCACGCTCGTAATCCTCTGGAGCAACCGAAATATGAAACTTCCAACCCAATTGAATCTTCTTTTTAGGAAGAGCAGCATGAAGAATATAAATATATCCTTGTTCAAGGTGTTGGAAGTACTTGTATGTATTTTCATATCCAGGTAATTGCTGTTTATGTCGATTGGCACTGTCGCTGAGCATTTTTAAATTAATGATAAAGATACCTCAAATAAAGCAGACAATTAAGTGCGCATAATGCACTATAAATTTCACAGAAACAAGTCTGCACAATAAAATAAAATGGATTTTTTTTTTCATATGCGGGTGTAATTTATCCTGTAGTGCCAGACACCAAGTCATCTGTCCGGCCAGCAATTCCCGCCAATAAAAAAAACCGCATAAAATAGGGGTTTGCAGGTGCATCGCAAAAATATTTCTCGTAGACTATGCCCCAATGAGTAAGATTCACGGAACTATTGATTACTCGGAACAGCCCCCTCGCCCCTGAGGGATCCCCTCATATTTCTTCCCATCGCCATGCAAGAGAATTTTGTAGCACCTGCATGGCGTTTAAAATTCCTGACTCTATTATTTCACATTTTTTCTTGACCACTCTACAACCAAGATAAAAAAGAGAAAGCACTCGTTTT
>CANNJI010000117.1 GCA_947504875.1 Legionellaceae bacterium | reverse complement strand
GGGTACCATCATCAGCGTATGGGGTGCTGGCGACTGATTGGTGACTCGATATTGCACGGTGGCTGTGGAATTAGAGGGTACTGATAACGTGGTGGGCGTTAGTGGTGTGAATGTCCATAACGGACTTCCGGCTTCTGACGTTATCGTCATAGTCAGGGCAGATACACCCAGTAACAATGGCATCATGCGTTTATTGTTCATCATTAGAGTGTCCTTACGAGAGATAGCTTAAGCTGAATTGAAGTCCATTGGTGTACAGGTGGTTCAACGACAACCCCGGACCCATGGTTTGACCTGATGCGCGCGCCAGCTGGCTTTGACCCCAGTCCGCAAATTCATACCCAATGCCGGCTTGCCAATGCTGATTTATTGCGCGCTGTACGCCAATGCCTACGGTATAGGTGAATGCCGTTGTGGTGTTGGATTGGAAATTAGGCGTGGGTGTTGCTTGAAAAAGCGTTGGTGTCGATGTGAAATTTCGGGCTTGGTTAAAACCTACGCCTAAACTTCCTCTAACATAGGGTTTACAGGCATGCCCCATGTCTTTAATGAGCTTGCCTTTCACGGCAATGTGGGTGTGTTGGACGTTATAGGTGTAATTGAAGTTATTAAATTGCGGCAACGCATCATCCCAGATACTGCCTGACAGATTGGCGTTGCTGGTTGTTGCGACTGCGAGACCCAGTTGGCCGTCAAGTTTGGCATTAATCGGGCGCTGAACGCCTAAAAACAACTCTCCGTCCGCAAGTACCGTTGAGTTATTATCAGCCGCATACGTCTTTTGCGTCATGGGTTGCAAGTAGAACGTTTGAGTTTCGCCACCGCTTGTCCAGGCAGGACCGGCGCTTAGTGTGACTACATACGGTGAAAAGCGACCTAATGTCTCTTTTAAATGGGTTAGACTACTGGCTGGCTGGCTGCAAGTGTGGCCTCAGCGCTCATACATGAAAGCAATGAGAACATTAGTTTGCTCCCTCTGTTATTCTTAAAAAACATCCCTCATCACTCCTTGTTGTGAGTCATCTTTCAATCGACAAAATGTAACCTTACAATACAACAATACAACAATACAACAAGGCAACAAGGCAACAAGGCAACAAGGCAACAAGGCAAATTTTACTGGAATTTTTATAATTAACGTGCCAATATTGGAAAGTTCATCGTAAAATTCAAAATCACCTCATAAAAAACATTCATCATCATCACTTAAATCATTTCGCGACAGCGACTAACTTGTCGGTGTCGCGAAATGATTTGCTCAAAAAAACGCTTTGTCCAGAGCGCAGCTAAGGACCTCCTGTTACTTCTTAATAGACAGCAGCCTCAATAAAGCCTGCCTGTTCAAATTCATGAAAGTAGCGCTCCACCGTACGTTTTAAGAAGATATGTTTTATTTTAATCACAATGTGAAAGCCAATTCATCCAATATCAATTTGACAATAGTGCCCCATTGGGGCATGCTTAACTTATGAAAAAAATGATAACAATAATTGAGTTTCCATCTTTTTTTGGCTCAAATTGGCAAAAGCATGACAGCTGATGAGAGAGATGAATTCATTGATTATTTATCCAAACACCCGGATGCAGGCGATGAAATTACTGGGACGGGTGGTATTAGAAAAATTAGATGGAGCGGAAAAGGGAAGGGCAAGCGAGGTGGTGTAAGAGTGATTTACTATTTTTATAATGAGAGCACTCCCGTTTTTTTACTAACAGTTTATGGCAAGGGTGAAAAAGAAGACTTAACTCCCGAGCAGAAGAAGCAGCTGTCAGGGCTTGCCAAGATATTAAAAACAAAATGCAAGGCAACAAGGAGAAATCATCATGACTAAACGAAATATTGGCGATGAGATTATTCAGGGCATGACAGAGGCCATCGAATACATTCGTGGCAATGAAACGGGTGCCATTGTTCATAAAGTAGAGATCCCTGATGAAATTGATGTGAAGTCAATCAGAGAGAAACTTAATTTATCCAGACAGGAATTTGCTGATAGCTTTGGATTTAGTGCTAGAACCTTGCAGCATTGGGAGCAGGGCGATCGCAATCCCCATGGGCCAGCTAGAATTCTTTTATTGTTATTGCAGCGTGAACCCAAAATTATTGCAAAAATTTTGAGAAACGATAAGCATCGTTCAGATAAAAAAGCAGCGTAATATTTGGCCCTACATTAAGATCTCTGCGCTGAGAGCGCCACAAGATACTATTTTTTAAACACCTGTGTGTGGAGAATTGTTAATTTTCATATTTTGATCCTTGGTGAGTAGAATGGCCGGATTTCTCCGACCAAACCCTCCTCAGAACCGTACTTGCAGATTTCCCGCACAGTGCTAGCTGATTAACTTCAATTCATTTTAGATGGGACAACCCTGCTCGACAACCCATAAATGCGTACATTTTGAACATCGATGTGTTATAATGGCTTATTTTTTATGGTTTGAGTTATGATGCGTCTTTTTTCTGAAAAAAAAATCACAACAATTAAACAAGGAAAAGCAGGTGACTGTTATTTATTGGTTTTCTTAGATTGCCTTATGAATACAAGCCAAGAAGGTTTGGAATACATAAAATCGTTATTTACTGAAACAGAAGCTGGTGTTGAGCTTCGAATTAAGCGATCTGCTTTAAGTTATCATTTAGTAAATAAAGATTTAACCAAATATAACTATTACTTTGATGAAAACACGGATCAAGATGTTTTTACCATAAGCCATGAGAAGTGTCGTGAAATCGATAGTTCACTGGATGGCGTTCGAACGGATTCACTTGCTGTAAAAATCTTAGAACGGATTTGCGCTTATTACTACTTTGAAAAATGGCAACCTATTCACACCAGCCTATCAGTACACAGTATTCGGCAGATGTTTTGTGATGAGCGTAATAGAACCCCAGGACTATCTTTGTATTTTGTTGCGCAATTATTTTCAGTTGAGGCAAGAAAGATAGAGGATGTACGTCATTTAATCGCATTAAAAAAAATAATCCCCGGATTAGCTGTTTATTTGTCCTTAAATGAAAAAAATGGTCGGCATTCTTATGGCGTTCATTCAATCGTACTTGATGGGGCTTCTGGTCTTGAGCGAGGCTTACTCATCAATCCATGGGATAATCAAAATTTAACGTCTTGTGCGCTTATGACGCTCCATGCTCGAGACCCCGCTTTTTATTTTTTAAAAACCGAATCAGAAAAATATGAATTAGCTTGCATACTCCTTTCTCACCCCAGTGTTTTGTTGGATTTTGAAAGAATTTTGGATAAAACGAACCAACTCATGAGAACAGCTGATAGAGATACTATTCGAGCACATTACCTCGGAATTCAAGGGGAACTCTCTCGTATTTATGAGAAGATCGTACGAATTAAACATAGGATTCTATTAAGCCAGTTTGAGGTTTTTAAAACAAACATCAAGACTCACTTTAAACCCTATGTCACTGAAGTTGTTGATCCGATATCGAGGGCACTCGTTGAATTAAATGCAAAAAATCCCGGATTAACATCGCCCAATACAATTTTTAGCAGCCTAAACAGCGCGTTTCAACGAAGTTCATCACAGTTGTTTATAGCATTTGTTACTCATCTTTGTGTCTCATATGAAGATTACAGCTCGTCAGAAACGATTTATACACACCAAAAAAAATTATTGATGAGATTGGATGGCGAATTGAATAAAAATAAAAATGTATTGATATCAACAAATATGCGTCGTGCTTATGATAATTGTCGCGCAAAGATAGAAAAAATGGCAGGAGATGCTGCATTGGGGTTAAGCGTTGAAAGTGGAAATTCCCAAGTGGTGCTTAAAGATCCCTCCTTGTAGTGTTGATAAATACTTAGCCTTAAGCGATTACTTAAGCCGCTTTGTCAAATTCAGTAAGTTACGCTCACCCAATAGAATTTTAATTATAAGCTAAGGGGGCAAGCAATATTTAATGACAAAATCGATCGAGAAATTTTTTTACAAACGCTAGGCGAAGCAAGTCATCAATTTTGCATAGAGGTACTTGCTGATTGTTTGATGACGTATGCCTCATGGAGCCACATCGTAAAAGATTCCTCGCTGTACCCGGAAAGACGAGGGGCGTTACGATTACCATACGATTTAAGCGGGAATAGCTGCCACAGAATTCTTTTTATTGTAATTCATTACATAAATAGCATATAATTGTTGTAGTGCATTACAATAAAAGGCGATCGTATGCTTGAAAAACTCTATCAAATCAGTAGAATTTATTTACAAGCCAATGCATTTCCATACCACCGAGCTTCTTTCCAAGCTGATAATTTTTTATCTCATCGCCTCTCAATTCTGGCCGGACCTCGTGGCGTAGGTAAAACTACGCTGATTATTCAGAAACTGTTGAATGCCGTCGACAATCATCTCTTAAGTCCTCATATTTTATATGTTCGTAGCGATCATCTCTTAATCGCTCAAAGTTCTTTATACGAAATTGCAGAAAAATTCGTTCAGTATGGTGGAAAATGGATAGCCTTTGATGAAATTCATAAATATAAAAACTGGTCTCAGGAATTAAAAAGTATTTACGAGACATTTCCCAATTTAAATCTTTTTGTATCGGGTAGTTCTTTAATTGAATTACATAAAGGATCACATGACCTCACTAGACGAAGTATCGTGTATCATCTAGATGGTCTTTCTTTTCGAGAATATATCGGATTAAGATACGGCATTACATTTGATAGAATTACTTTAGAAGATTTATTACAACAGCAAGAAACATTGAGTTATCAAATAATTCAATCTCTGACACAAAAATCTCTCAAGATATTACCATTATTTCAGGAATATTTAATTTATGGTTACTATCCTTATTTCTTAGAGCTGAAAGATTCTGAGACTTATCATTTGACACTAGAGCAGAATATGATCGCCACGATTGAAACAGACATTCCCGCTGTTTATCCGACCTTAACCGGACAAAGCTTACGTAAGATCAAACAAATTTTAACTTTTTTAAGTACGAATGTCCCTTTTAAACCCAATTATAAACAATTACAAACCACTGCCGATATCACTGACATACGTACGCTTAAAACATATTTAAAGTACCTAGAAGACGCTCACTTAATTCGACAAGTGGGCGCAGCCGGGAGTAAATTTCAAGCTATAGAACATGCAGAAAAACTATATTTGCATAATCCCAACCAATATTATGCCTTATCTAGTACACCAAACATCGGTACTATTAGGGAATTATTCTTTCTTTGCTCAGTAAGCCACAATAATCAATTAACTATTCCTAAAATAGGAGATTTTCTAGTTAATCAAAAAATATTAGTTGAAATCGGTGGCCGAAAGAAAACTTACATTCAAATAAAAGATAACCCCTCTGCATATCTTGCTTGTGATGATCTTGAAATAGGCATCGGCCATCGTATTCCGCTTTGGCTGTTTGGATTTTTGAATTAAAGCTGATGGGATCAGGGCTTGCTGCACTGCGCGTTTAAAGTCTATACGTGCGATCTAGCGTCTGTTAGCACGTAGGAGCAAGAAAGTGTTAAGTAATCGTCTATTGGTCATCCGATGTTAATGAGGGTGTAAAAGCGCGGATAAATGGCGCAGGATTATAAAAGCATCCCGTCCCTGGATGTAGAGTATTTAAAATGGGGGATCAGGATCGAGCATTGCATCGGATTTATTGCTCGACTCAATGATTGATTTTTTATGCCGCATGATTTCACCAAGATAAAAAGACTCAATGGCCCATGTTAAGTTGTATAAAAAATTCACTATATGATGGGCGGCCTCATCCGATATTTTTTCTGAAAATAGTTCGTGGAGTACATTGTTCATAAGGTTTTTTCCTCTGGTTCTGTTTTGTTTTTCGTTTTTTTCTTCAAACGCCTGTCCTTAACGAGCTGATTCTTCTCTGTGGCCTCCTTTAAGCGATATGAATCAGCTTCGATATTAATGACCTCTGAGTGATGAACAAGGCGATCAATGATAGATACAACACATGTGGCATTGGGAAAGATGTCTCGCCATTCAGTGAATGGTTTGTTGGTTGTAATCATGGTGGAATGTGTTTCATATCGCCGTGAAATAATTTCAAACAACAAATCTGCGTGCCGATTGGAGTAAGACAAATACCCAACCTCATCGATAATCAACAGTTGTGGTTGCGTGTAATATTTGATGCGTCGTCGTAGCGCACTATCGCTATCGAGTGCAGCAAGCTCATTTAACATACCAGCAGCTGTCGTGAATAAAGCCGTATACCCATGTAATATGGCTTGATGAGCAACATTGCATGCAATGGTTGATTTACCAACACCATTGGGTCCACATAGAATAAGGTTAGTTGCATCTTTCATAAAACCAAGTTGCATCCAGTCCTCAATGGCTCCACGGTCACAGACCTTAGGCCAACTCCAATCAAACAGAGTCATCGGTTTAAAACGACCCAGTTTTGCACTGGATAAACGACGCTCTAAGCTCCGCTGTGAGCGTTCTTTTTCTTCCCACTGAATAAGCTGCTCAACCCAGTTAAAATCAGTAAGTTCAGCCCAGTGATTGATTAATCCATGTAGTTTGAGTGCACGCACACGCTGTAATAATAGATTGGATGCCATGATTATTCTTCCTCTTCATATGATTGATGAAGTACGTCGTAGTTGCCTAAAGCATGTGGTTTTACGACCAACTCATTAATTTGTTTATTTTTCGATAGATCGAATGAGACCTGTGGCGGCTGCTCTCGCTCATCAAGTAATCGCTGTAGACTTAATCGCACAGCATTTGGATGGGGTACATCTCGCGATAATGCTTCTGCCATCGCCTCATCCAGTAATGCGGCGCCGTAATCATCAAGTAGTTGGATTAAGTGCGCCGTGGTTGAGCGTAAAGGATATCCACGTTTTGCCGCTTGGTTGAGAAAATCCGTTGCCGAAGAGGTAGCATGAGTTAAACGATGTTGACCTCGATGAAGACGGGCTTTCTTTTTCTGAGCAAGCAGTTCTTCAACATGCGCATTCAACTCAATTTGCTGAGCCTTGTCATAGCTTCGAGGATGTTCTGCTAAAACATTTGTGCCATCTGTTATCGTCACAAGCGTATGCGTTGCAATGACGGTTAACGTACAGTTCACATGCTGATGAGGTACGGAATAATCATTCCAATCAAATCGCACATAAGGTGTTTTTCCAACGCGTACATTTTGAGCCTCATGACTGGGATACGGGTTGTGAGGTAAGGCGATGAGACGAGCCTGCTCATCTTGAAAGACTTTGCGTACTGATTGTGAGCGCTCTTCAGGACAGGGTCTATCGGATGCTTGCCCATCACACCAAGCACGTGCCTGTTCATTTAAATCGTCGAGATTATGATACGTGCGGGCGGCAAAAAAGTTATCGCGTACATATCGTATTGAGCGCTCGACGCGTCCTTTTTCATTGCCACGTGCCACAGCCACAGGCCTGGGCTCAAAGCGATAATGAGCCGCGAAGGATAGCAGGCTTGGATTAAATCGAATCGCATCACCCTGTCGTTCCAACACGGCCGAGCGT
>CANNJI010000116.1 GCA_947504875.1 Legionellaceae bacterium | reverse complement strand
GTCGCTGTCGCGAAATGATTTGATCATAAAGTAACCTTGTAGTTGTTATTTTTATTCAACTGATTTACTTAAAGTTATGCTAGCGCGTGGCTTACACTGCTACCCTTGTTTTATGGCCGCCTCTTCAACAATTTGACAATCATTTGCAGCAGTACTCGCAACTTTATCAATTTTTGGACGAGCCTCTCCTGCAAGATACCGCGTAAGCTGTCTTGCATTAAAACCAAACACCGAAGCATAGCCCGCACTTTTCGTGGTTTCATCAGATTTCATACGGCTTCTGCCCATTTGACCACCTTGTTTTGTATGGCCGATTAACGGCTCAATACCCGCGCGGCGATCATGAAGAAGCTGGCGAATAGGCCCTAGTGTCTTTTCAAGTGGGGCATTCAACGTTCGATTGGGTCTTGGCAAATAAATATCTTTGACCCCAGCCGCTTCAAGACGTCGCTCATTATCAAAAGAATAATACCCTTTGTCAGTTGCGATTGATTGCAATACACCTTGGCCAAAGAGATTTTGATGCAAAGCAATCATAGCCGGCAACGACGGGGCATCGGGCATATAAATAGAGGTGCATTCGCCTACAACAAGGAAGTTTCCGTCAACGCGACCCAGTTGATAAGCGCGGCCAAATTGTAGTCCTTTGTTCAGCTTTCCTTTATTGAAGCAACCTACGTCGTAGGCATGCAATGACGAAATGGTTGTATTAATAATGCCTTCAAATAGATAGCCATGTATTTGCTGAAGCAGTTGGCATCCACGCCAAGAAAGGATGTCCATGGCGCGACGAATAGGCCAGTGTTTGCCTGCAATCACTTTGTTGGTCAATTGATGCATATTATTAAGAACCGGCAATACCTCCTCATAGGTCTCGCTCCACAACCGTTTTTGTACCGATTTCAATAATTCGACTGGCGATTTATCTCGTTTGAGACGAAAATAATAGAGTGCTATCTGTTTCAAACGACTGATATTGACGTGATAGATTTGATGACCAGCATGGCAATGTTGATTAAGTGCTTTAGCTGCTGTTTTAGTAAGAATGGCGACCTTGAGTAATAAATTAACTAACGCTGGATAGCTGATATTAGATTCCTGTACAGTCGAGTCTACATCATAATTTGCTGGATTTGCATAACCCAGCTTGACCGCTTGCTGACTCATCATGTTGGCAAGCTTGCGCTGTGTTTCAGCCGTTAGTCGCGAACGAAAGGTTTCGATTTTTGTATGGTCTGGTGCATGCCATTTTTTTAATAAACCATAACCGCAAAATAGACGAAAGGCCGCGTTATCACGTACTTGCTGCTCTGCCACGCGATCCGTTAAATCAAACATCTGCTGCAAAATATAAATGCCTAAATGGATGCGCACTCGTATGGGTCGCCCCATCCACCAGCATTTCTTTTCGGTGCGTTTTAAATCTGGCAAAATGACTTCGAGCATTTCATCCCAAGGCAGATTGCGTGCTAATTTTAGTAATCGATGGTCTGAGCTGATCTTAATCATCACCTCACCACCCTCAATGTCATTTGTAAATCCATCTACATCTAAACTCATCGTACACTCAAATCATCGTATCGTTCTTTGCCTTGGAACCAGCTTGCTAGCGCCACCACTTAAATACATCAAATTCCACCACCATATGGACAAGTGCTTACGAAGCATGCGCCGTCTTAATCGGTAGGTATTGTAGTGCTTCATTAGTCCTAAATAGGAATTCATGCTGCACAGAAAAGCGGCCTGCTCATCCAAGCTTGGCTTTTTCTCGAGAGTTTTGTTGTTATGTTGAATGATTGCATCATAAAAATTTCCTTTGGTGCGCGCTCCAGCATAGATGCGATTAGGCTTAATAACCACGCCCAAAAAATTAACCCCCTTGCTGTAGTGCTGTAAGTGTATTTTTTTGGGATGCAGCGTCAGCATGAGTTCAGTCTTAAGGAAATCAGCAATGCGTGGAATCAAGGATTTTAAATAACTGCCGTCCTGATGCACCAGCACAAAATCATCCACGTAGCGACCATAATATTTAATACCTAAATCATGTTTTACGAAATGGTCAAATGCATTCATATAAAAATTAGCAAATATTTGGCTTGTTAGATTCCCAATGGGTAATCCACATAGTGGTGGTGAATGAAATAGGCTTTTGCTCAGAGGCAAGTCCTTCCAGCCGTTCCGGCTACCTTTGATAAAACAGTTTTTAGTCGGGTTATTGTTAAGAATTTTATGGCAAAGAACCAGTAATACATCTCTGTCCGCATGATGGTAACGCTGTATAATGAAGGCACGCAACTTCAGCCACAAAATACGTTTATCAATGGCCATAAAAAACCCTTGGATATCCAGTTTTAAAACATAACAGTCGGTGGCGTAATTTACAGAGCATCGCCTGATAAAGCGATCCACGCGTTGAATACCAAAGTGCACGCCACGACCCTCGCGGCAGGCGTAACTGTCATGGATAAAGATGCTTTCGAACAACGAATTAAGTTTCTTGATAATCAAGTGATGGACTACGCGGTCTCTAAAATTTGCTGCAAAAATTTCACGCGTCACGGGTTTGTTAATCAAAAAAGCAATGGAGCGACCCGGTTGATAACGGCCGGTGTTAATTTCATCACAAAGATGAATCAATTGCTGCTCGTAATCCACCTCAAACGCTAATGCGTTAATCGTACCGCGCTTATTATGACGACAGCTTGCATACGCCTCAAAAAGTTCAAACAATTCTATGTGGAGGCTTTCTTTGAAATCAGGCGGGTAATATGAGCATGCTAATCGTTGCGGCATCTATAAATCCTAGAAAAACACGAGCCACCTTGCGGTGGCCTGTGTGATTAACGTATTTTATTTAAAACCCTGAACACAACGAGCCCCAAGAGTGTTATTCTTATTGTCATTGTTCTGACTGCCGTCATTGAAGTTCTGGTTCCACGCGTTGTTGGTGGGATTGCCCGCAAACTCGGTGGAACTCCAGTAATAGCCAGCCTTCCAAAGGTGTTTTAATCATGGCAAGGTGCCTTGCCATGATATGATTCAACTACTCGTTAGAGCAGTCCCTTTGCGCTTTTAAATAAAACATGCTCGCTCACGAACGTCGTAACGCACGTGATTCTGGCTTTACAGGCTTGCATTACGCCAGCCGGTAACTTGTTTGCCTATGCTGTCCAAGAGTGCACTCAATACGGCCTGCTTTTTGATTGAGAACAGCTTCATGTCCGTGCTTAGGCGAATTTCTAATTTCAACAACTCAAACTCATCTAAAAATACATCCAATTGCTCAGCCCTATTTTTATGCTTGTTGGCACGATAAATACTGCGAAGCAGATGCAAAGCATCACGCTTCATGTCCTGCCCCAAGGTGTACTTATATTCCTTGGGGAAGTCTTTCGTGTATTCAAATACCTGTAAAATTAACTGGTATGTATCACGATAAACAGGTAACTCCGTATAAAGTGCCATCCAAACATCCTAAAAAAATAACGACCCGCTACGCGGGTACTACAAGGTCAAAACAAAAGGGTTAAAGTGGTTAAGGGGTAAAAGCCTGAACACAACGAGCCCCAAGAGTGTTATCCTTATTGGCAACGTTCTGACTGCCGTCATTGAAGTACTGGTACCACGCGTAGAAGGTGGGAACGCCCGCAAACTCGGGGGAACTCCAGTAATAGGGGTTGCTGGTAAGGTCAAAGTTTCCAATCGCAACTCGATTAGTATAAAGACAATTAAGTTGGTCTTTGGCCGGTAAAAACCATGTGTTATAACCCCCTGTGTCTACCGTTGTCGCATAAGCCTGACAAAGCCCTGCCGCATAGGTTGTGCCTGCACCCAGTGCCGTTACAATGGCTGTGGTATTTGTAGCGCCATCCGTATCACTTTGTGCGGTTACACCAATAGCTGTACCAAAGCCACCCCACTCAATTCCAGGGCTAAATGCTTGGGCGCTATCTAAACTTCCTGCTACAAGATTATTTAATCCTCCGCCTAGGCAGGCTATTACACCGCCATTTGCAGGGTCGCCGATGGCAGCAGTTGTTTTTAATTGAAAACTCTGTGTGCCACTTCCGCTTGCTAGTGTACACTCACCCGAGGGGCCTGCTGTGCACGAGACATTAACGCACGCAAAGCTAACCCCTGAGAAGTTTGCTTGTGGTGTATTGTTATTGGTGCTTTTAAGCGTCACTGCAACGGATTGGATGGTGGTCATAGCGCCATAGGTTGCAGCCACCGTAGGAGATACTTTCGAGTTCCCCACGTTCCATACAGACGATGCAACGATGCCAAAGGGTGTGCCAACACTTATCGTAAAAGACGTGCCATTCGGTGTTGTATACGTCGGCGCAACGGTTGGAGACGTGGGTCCACTGCAATCAGTCGACGTAAAGTAGCTTAAGGTTATTTTTGCCACAGTTGTGGCATCCGTACCACCACTAACGGCTTGCTGAAAATTCACCATTTTCGTTGATGAAAAGACACCTCGGTCCCATGGCTCACCGGGAAGTATTGTTTCTAATAGCTTAACAGGCGTGATGGGTTTTGGTTTGGCTAAGCTTGTAGCGGGCAATAGCCCAATGGTTGCACATGCAATAACAATGCACGCGTTGCGTTGTGGTTTAATCCTTACTATCATCCTTGTCTCCTGTCGTGTAAGTGCGTCTGGTTCAAGCGTTCATTTAACATGTATGCTTGTATGGTTTTTATCATGGTTTTGCGCAGTGACTTATCGTATGTAAGCGCTTTCGGTAATGACTGAAATTCATTTTGAAAGAGTCCGCAGCCCCATTGCGTTTTAAATGTATCCATGGTGGCAGGCATGATGTTTAAGCCCTCTTTCTTTTTATAGGTATTAAACGGTGCTGCCGGCATAATTTGGGTCAGATAACGTCGCATCATGTGGCGACCTATGCCTTGATGGCGTTTTTGTTCGAGTGGCAGGCTCAAGAAAAATTCCAATAGTTTAGGATGTAGTAGCGGGTAGCGATAATCAAACCCCATTTTTTTAGCCACGATGCTGCTGTATTCAATCCGCATGCGAACTTCATGGCTGTTGGGTCCCTGCAGGAAAGACCATTCCACCTCGCGTAAGGTTTTAAAATAATGCCGATGGTAGGGGTGTGTGCTGGCTATGCGTTGTTGGTTTGATGGTTTGAGTGCGTTGCTGAGACTTAATTTTAAATCTTGGGTGTGCTGTATTAGCTTATGCAATGATGGGTGCGCGCATTGAATCAGTTGTGCGAGGCGGTGAAGGGTGTTTGCTGATGCTGCTGATTCAGTCCAGGCTTGGCGAAATTGTTTATTGTTTATTAGGGATGGCAAGATAAAACGCGCGGGAATGTGGCCGGATACGCCTTGGTCGCCACCAAAACCGGAGAGTAGAATAGTATGCCCTTGTTTTGATACGGCCTTGTGGATGTTGTGAGCGAATACGTCAAATATATAAGGGGATGGGCCACCAAACCACGCCGCATATTCTTTGAAAATACGGATTGGGTCAAAATCATCGGCCATGAGGCGATGAACCGTGGCCGATGGAAACTGCTCCATGAAAGCTCGCTCGTAGTGGTCATTGTAAGTCTGTGCGTTGGTTGAATTTGGGAGCGCTGCGTGCATGAACAACGGGGGATTTAACTCGAGCTGTGCGCATGCACCATACACGGCCGTTGAGTCCATGCCGGCGCTGAATTCAGCGGCAATGGATGGCGAGTCTTTCGTGGCATTGTTTACCGATTCATGCATGAGCGATGTAAAATGCTCGAGGTATTCTCGTTCATCACGGTAGTGTAATGTGTCGCCCTCTTGTTCCAGTTGCCAGAACGCTGATTTAATAATGCGCCCGCATGGAAAAATGCGCACCATGTGACCGGGTTCAACGCGTTTGATACCGGTGTATAGCGTGTTGTCCGTGTAATGATGAACATCTCCAAATAAATGACTTACTTCTGAATCAAGTAACGCGGGTGCGGATGGTAATTGGTGCACGATGTCGGGAATCGTGTCGCCAAAAATAAGCTGGCCTGACTGATATAGGTAATATATCGGGCGAAGACCTAAATGGTCGCGAACCAGCAGGCATTCACCTGTGAATGTGTTTTCAACGACCTGGGCAAACGGATGGAATACTGCGCGATAACATGCGGGATTCAGCCCGTTTTCAAACGAGCCAATAGGTATGACTTCATTGAATGAGGCGCTATAAACCGCACTCTGCGGATTAAGCGAGACACGATAAAAATGACTGGCATTCACCAAAATAGGTCTCTTGGAATCTAGCTGCATCACGCTAAGATTCTAATAAACCGTTATTGTTTTCGGGAACATTGGAGTCCCCGGTCGCTATATCACAATCTTCAAGACGTGTTAGTGTAGGTGGCTGATACACCAAGCGAGGCTTTTCTGATTCTAAAACGGGTTTATTGCTGTCATGCACATTTGGATTAGTCATGGCAGCACCTACTTGGCGTGAACGTGATGCTTAGGGCTGCAATGAGTGATATTAAATAAGAGATAAAGCTTGGAAAGTAATTTGAACAAACTACAATTAATGGCTGGCTGGCTGGCTGGCTGGCTGGCTGGCTGGCTAGAAGTGTCGATTGAGGTCGTCATCTTAGCAACACTTAATCGCGCACGAATATAGTGCTTCATTTTATTAAAATGCATACTGAGTCCTTATCAGTTTTTTTCAATACCTCCATCATACAAGGCAATGTGGCAATATGGCAAATTTTATTGGAATTCAAAATCATCCCAAAAAAATCACCATCCTCGCCCAAATGCATCTCCCGCTTTTTTGCAAGATCTGAGAAGGTGTATCACTGGAGGTTGATCAATCATATATTTCCTTCCTATGCCCAACTTTAATCACCAGCACGGTATACACGTCATCTTCAATTTTTGAAATAATTCGATAATCACCCACGCGGTATCGCCATAGACCTATCAAATTGCCGGTCAATGCCTTGCCATGTACTCGTGGATCATGGCCTGTTGCGATTTTTTCTTTTAAAAACGTTATGATTCTCTTTTGGGCTGTATGCCCTAGTTTTCTCAAGTCTTTTTCTACATCGCTATCAAATTCAATCTTCCAAATCAAGGCGTTTTTCCATTTCTTCCAACGTTATTCGAGGATTCTTTTTTTCAAGCCGGGCAATAGCCAGCAGACGATCTTCACAATCGGCTAAAAAGTTTTCCAGTGCTTGTTTAACATAATAACTCTTTGAGCGATGCGTCTCTTCTGACAGTTGAGACAAACGACTCTCTAATTGCTCAGGTAATCTTACGGCTAACATAATTAGCTCCTTTAAATACAATTTATATTGCAAGTATAGCATGTATTACAAGCTATACGCAAAATTTACTGGAGTTCTTATGAGTAATGTGCCAGCATGGAAACGCTCATCGTAAAATTCAAAATCACCTCAAAAAAAACATTCACGATCATCATTTAAAACATTTCGCGACAGCGACTAACTTGTCGGTGTCGCGAAATTATTTGGTCGTAAAACAACCTTGATGCGATTATTTTACATCATTTGCCTTGCTTGAAATTAGAGTGGCGCATTGCTCACAAGGTTATCCTTGCTTTATGGCCGCCTCTTCAACAAT
>CANNJI010000115.1 GCA_947504875.1 Legionellaceae bacterium | reverse complement strand
TCTCTTCCTGTAAATACGATCCCTTATCATGTCGTCCCCGCGCAGGCGGGGATCCATGCTCAGCATGTTCAAAATGCCACATCAAGGATAGATCCCCGCCTGCGCGGGGACGACAATAACAGCACGTATTTACAAGACGATGCACTAGAATAAAAGTTTGCTCGAGAAAGGGTATTTTCTTTCTCGAGCAAGCAAGTGCAGCTGGATTATAGAGGTTTAACTTTAAAGGTTACATAGTTGTATTGAACTGTATGACCATTTGCTTTCATGACTTCCATGGTGCCTTGGTCTTTGACGCCTTTAATTATTCCTGATTTATTGGTGTGTAAATTTGTTAATTTATCACCTTTTAAATCATCATAGTTGTAGTTCATATGTCCGACATTATTGACCTTGTGACATTTATCCACACCATCTAAATACATGACTTTACCATGGTGCGTATCTGTTACCAGGTAATCAGCATCGTGCATACCATCCATATGCCAGCCTTTTTGCATGCCAAGCAGTGGCATCGCTACGGTATTAACCGGCATCGACACTACATGGGTTGTTGTTTCAAAAACGCCTGTAATTGGATCGGTGATCATATCCATTCCTGAGCTTGCCCAAACACCAGCACTCAGGGTTATTGATGCAATGCCAAGCATGACTTTAGATAAATTGTGTTTTCCATTCATGATACTCTCCTTTGTAATATGAATTTACTGAACACCAACTTGCTTACATGTATAATACTAGACCATTTGTTTGGCTTTGCAATGTTTTGTTTGTAAATTTTGTTTGTGAATTTTTTGTCAACATGTTTTTGTTGTATAGTCAATTGAATTTAATTTGACTCATTCTTCTTACAGCAATGGCTCGTCGGCCTCCAGCCTCCTGCGCTTTATTTGCTTCCAGAACAATCAGTCAAATTAAATTCAATCGACTATATAGGTCAGGAGGTTGACTCACAACTTTCTTGAATGAGTGCTTTTGCATGGGATCGGGTTTCTTCTGTTATGCTTAACCCGCCGAGCATGCGCGCGATTTCATGAATTTTTTCTTCGTTACCCAGAAGGGCCACTTGTGCAAAGGTTTGTTCGTCGTGGATATGTTTTTCTACAATAAAATGATGATGCGCTGCGCAGGCCACTTGAGGCTGATGGGTCACACAAAATACTTGCAGACGTTCACCGAGTTTTCTTAAGAGTTGACCAACCAAGGCCGCTGTAGTGCCACCAATCCCAACATCGACTTCATCAAAAAAGAGGGTAGGGGTTGAGCCGCGTTCTGCTGTTATGAGTTGGATGGTTAAACTGATACGAGATAACTCACCACCTGAGGCAATTTTTGCAAGTGTATCAGCAGCTAAACCAGGGTTTGTACAGACATAATATTCTACTTTATCTAAACCATGTGCTTGCATGGTGTCATTAGGCGTAATGACAAGGTCTACACGTCCTTTTGGGATCCCTAGCTGTCGAATGGTATCACTGATTTCATCACCGAGTTTTTTAGCATGTAAATGGCGTGATGCACGCAATGCAAGGGCTGCGTTTTGATAGGCTATTTCTGCATCTTGGTATGCTTTGTTTAAGATAATGCGTGACTCTGATGCTGTCTCGATTATCTCTCGCTCCATTTCCAGCTGCTTAAGATGGGCGCTGAGTGCGTTGGGATCACATTGATACTTTCGTGCAGCTTGATGTAGTGTGCTCATGCGCGTTTCGACAACCGCTAAACGTTCGGGGTCTAAATGAACATCTTGTTCAAAGTGTTCAATTTCATCCAACGCTTCATCGCATTGAATTTGCGCGTTTTCAATGAGTACAAGGGCATTTTTTATGCGAGGATGTTGTGCCGGCAATGATTTGAGGAGATGGTGCACCTGTTGTAATTGTTCCGAAAGGCTAGGGCTGTCATTTGCTTCCGCAAGGCATGTTTTTAATTGCTGCGACTGCTCTAAATAAGCTTTGGCATGGTGAAGCAACTGATGTTCTTCATGCAACCCATTGAGTTCATTGTGCTCGAGGTTTAACTGTTGTAATTCATCGATTTGATAGGCGAGCAGATCTGCTCGTTCTTGAGATGAGCCCTTCGTACTCAACGCGTCAATTTTTTGTTTCAAGATTTGGCATTGGTTATACTGTTCGTTAACACAAGACAGTAAGTCGTTATGCTTAGCGTAGTGATCGAGCTGTTCTCGATGGGTTGCATGATGTAATAAACGTTGGTGCTCGTGTTGTCCATGAATATCAACCAGTAAATGGCTCAGCTCTTTTACTTTTTGCAAGGGGAATGGCTGGCCATCGATATAAGATTTAGAGCGTCCTTCGGCATAAATGACGCGTCGAAGCCACACTTCTTTGGCATTGGGTGTTAGATCATGTGTTTGAAGCCATAAGGCAGGAGCAGAGTCTTCACTGAAGGTAAAATAGGCGTGGATATCACACTTTTCCTCCCCTTTCCTCACCACGGATGCATCAGTACGCCCGCCGAGTGCAAGGGCTAACGCATCAATCATGATAGATTTGCCGGCACCGGTTTCACCCGTAAAGGCCGTCATGCCTTCGCTAAAGTCTAATTCAAGGTGAGAAACAATTGCAAAATTGTCGATACAGAGTGAACGAAGCATGCATCATCCTTTGGGTTTGGAGCCCCAACTTAATTTATCTCGTAGCGTATCATAATACTGGTAATCACAGGGGTGCAGCAACCTGAGGGATTGTTTATTTTTTTCTAAATGGATTGCTTGGCCTGCTTTTATCGGGTGCGATTCATGTCCATCGCAGCTGATTTGTAGGGTTGAGTCGTTTTCTTCGCTGATGGTGATGTCAAGACTATCGTTGGCATCGATCACGAGTGGGCGCGAGTTTAAACTATGTGAAAACATAGGTACGATCACGAGCGCATTGAGGTGCGGATGCATGATGGGCCCGCCTGCTGATAAAGCGTAGGCAGTTGAACCTGTGGGTGTAGCAATGATGAGGCCATCTGCACGATAGTGACTAACAAATTGATGATTGATATGCACATCAAAGGCTATTAAATGCGTTTCATTACCTCTGCTTAAGACCACATCATTTAAGGCAATACCCTTGACGGTTGAGTCAATGCTCATTTTAAGAAAAAAGCGATTTTCTTCAATATAATGCCCAGTTAAAACGGAGGTCAGTTGTACTTCCAAATCATGGGGCAAAATATCAGTCAGAAATCCTAGTCGACCACGATTAATACCAATGACAGGGGTATCAACCTCAACGGCTAATCTTGCTGCTGATAAAAGGCTTCCATCACCACCGACCACAAGGATTAAATCACCTTTTTCTCCCATGGCGGCTCTGGCTATCGTCGGGCAGTCCAGATCAAAGGACGTTGCAGTATCATGATCCTGAACAACGTCAAGATCGGATGCCCTGACAAAAGGGATTAATTTTTCTAAAGTCTCTTTAACATTTTGATTTGCGCGGTGTTGCCGCGCATACAAAATAACACGTTTAAATGGGGCTTTAGACACGGCCTTTAATCTCCCAGATCATTATTGGCGCGTGATGTTCGTTTTCGAGCTGTTTCAAGGAGTTCTTTTTTACGAATACGAATGTTTAAAGGGGTTACTTCAACCAATTCGTCATCATCAATAAACTCAAGAGCCTGCTCAAGAGAATAGCGGATAGCAGGGGTCAGTACGATGTTCTCGTCTGTTCCTGATGCACGCATATTTGTGAGTTGTTTTTCTTTTGTAACGTTAACAACCAGGTCATTGTCTCTGGAGTGAATACCTACCACCATACCTTCATAACAAGCGGTTTGGGGTTCTATAAATAAGCGTCCGCGTTCTTGTAAATTGAACAAAGCAAAGCCTCGTGCTGTGCCATTACAGTTGGCGATTAAAACACCGCTGGCTCGTTTACCCAAACGACCACGAAACAGAGGGCCATAATGGTCATAGACATGATAAAGTAACCCTGTGCCTGAGGTTGCCGACAAGAATTCCGTATGAAAACCAATCAGACCACGTGTTGGAATGATATAATCAAGACGTACACGCCCTTTCCCATCCGGGATCATGTTTTGTAATTCACCGCGGCGCTCGCCGAGCTTTTCCATGATGCTGCCTTGATTGGCTTCTTCAATGTCAACGGTAAGACGTTCGTACGGTTCAAGCATTTCGCCTTCTTCTTCACGCACAATGACTTCAGGTTTGGAAATGGCTAATTCATAGCCTTCGCGTCGCATGGTTTCAATTAAAATAGATAAATGTAACTCACCGCGTCCGGATACTTTAAATTTATCAGGATCTTCTGTGTCTTGCACACGCAAGGCAACATTGTGCAAAAGTTCCGTATCAAGTCGCTCACGAATTTTACGACTGGTAACAAATTTTCCTTCTTGTCCTGCAAAAGGAGAATTATTAACTTGGAAGGTCATCGTGATGGTTGGCTCATCCACTGTGAGTGGTGGTAATGCTTCTACGTGATTGGGATCACATAACGTATCTGAAATGTGTAATCCTTCAAAACCAGATACAGCAATGATGTCGCCTGCACGTGCTTCTTCAATTTCAACGCGGTCTAATCCTTTGAACCCGAGGAGTTGCAATAATCGACCTGAACGAATCTCACCGTTTTGATCAATGAGTTTCACAGGTGATTTTGCTCGAATATGTCCACGTGAAACGCGGCCAATGCCGATGGTTCCGACGTAAGAGGAATAGTCCAGCGAGCTTATCTGCATTTGAAAGGGGCCATCAACGTCAACATTGGGTGGTGGAACGCGGTCGATGATGGTTTGAAGCAGCGCGCTCATGTCGGTTGATTCTTCATCGAGGTCTAATTTTGCGTAACCATTTAAAGCCGACGCATAGACCACGGGGAAATCTAATTGTTCATCTGTTGCGCCCAAATTATCAAATAGATCAAACACTTGGTCCATGACCCAATGAGGACGAGCACCAGGCCTGTCAATTTTATTGATAACTACAATGGGTTTGAGTCCAAATCCAAATGCTTTTTGTGTTACAAATCGTGTTTGAGGCATGGGGCCATCAACGGCATCGACCAATAAGACCACGCTATCGACCATAGATAAAATACGTTCAACTTCACCACCGAAGTCAGCGTGTCCTGGGGTATCAACAATATTGATTTGATAACCGTTGTAATGAATCGATGTATTTTTAGCAAGAATCGTAATGCCTCGTTCTTTTTCGAGCGCATTTGAATCCATAAGACGTTCAACTTTTGGGGCTCGTTCGTTCAGTGTTCCTGTTTGTTCAAGCAGTTTGTCGACGAGTGTTGTTTTGCCATGATCAACGTGAGCAATGATGGCGACGTTTCTAATTTGTTCAATCATTATTTGCCTTTAATGGAGGATGGGATTGTATAGTCGTCGTAATTATACAACAAATTGTGCTTTTACGGCGAATTTTTTAATTTTTGCTAAACTCATAGTGAGAGACCAACATGGGTGAGTGATCATGAGCAATATAATTTTACATCCAACTGATTTAAGTCAATGGCATGCTTTTGTTAACGAGGCAGAAGCGTCTACTCAGTTGATTTTAAATGAAAACACAGAAAGTTATTTGGTTTTTTTGCTGATGCGTTTTGCACAAAAAAGTCAACTCATGGATTCAATTTTAGCCATGGATTTTCTGCATGGGCAACATACCTCAGCAAAAAAACAAGTTGATTTTTTACGAGATGTTGGGGACAAAAGCTTACTTTTTTGTGGCCTTTTCCCAGGGATTGCCAAGCGCCGGAATGTTTCTTTGGCTTACTATAAAAACATGGGGCAATCTGCGTATCTCACCTTAAGTGAGTTGCAAGAACCCGAACTCAGTTCGTTATATCTTGAGTTAAGTCTTCAGTTTGAGCGGATGCAACTGATTTTACAGGCCATGCGCGGGCATTTGAATGGCGGCCTTGATGCTTGAACGCATCGGCTCGCTTTTGCCAGCACGTCCAAGGGATGCTCATAAAGGGATGTTTGGTCATGTCTTGGTGCTGGGGGGTGATCTGGGTATGCCAGGTTCAGTCCGATTATCCGCTGAGGGCGCGCTTCGAGTGGGTGCTGGGTGTGTTACGGTCGGTACACGAGCATTGCATATTGCGCCAGTTGTGTGTGGTCGACCAGAACTTATGTGCTATGGATTAGAAAAATCATTTGGACCAGTGCTTAAGGTGCTCATTGAAAGGGCTTCCGTCGTTGTATTAGGACCTGGTCTTGGACAAAGTGATTGGTCAACGCGATGTTTTGATGCCGCAATAAAGGCCCCATGTGCATTGGTGATTGATGCCGATGGTCTTAATGCGTTATCACATCAACAATTGAAAAGAAAAAACTGGATTTTGACACCCCATCCCGGTGAGGCGGCCCGTTTGCTTGGGTGTTCAACCGCAGAGGTGCAGGCGAATCGTCTTGACACCGTGCATGCCTTAGTCGCGCGATTTGGGGGTGTTGTTGTATTGAAAGGGATGCATACGCTCATTGGGGCCCAAGGGCAGGCGGTTGAACGTTGCGACGCAGGCAATCCGGGGATGGCCTCACCAGGCATGGGTGATTTGCTTACGGGTATTATTGCAGGATTTGTAGCGCAAGGGATTGAGTTGTTTAACGCCGCAGTATTGGGCGTATGGATTCATGCCACCGCTGCAGATAAAGTCGCCGAGCGACAGGGTGAGCGAGGCTTGTTGGCTGGAGATGTGCTGAGCGAATTGGGCAGTCTATTGACATGAACGACATCTCGGAACACACTTTGAGATCTGGCTATATTTCTCTGAATTGAATCTTATATAAAGGACTGTGTATGGCAAACTATTTAGTGATTGCAGCAAGTAGTGCGATCGGACAATCCGTTGTGAATGCATTAATCGCTGAGGGAGATAACGTATTTACTACGGCGCGAGATTGTCAAAAAATTCAACCCAGTGCATTATTGGATGCGACAAATTTTGACGCGGTCAGTGAGGTATTTAAAGCAGCTGGCCCAATAGATGGTGTTGTTAATTGTGCCGGCTCTTTATTATTAAAAAGTGCACATACAACCTCACAAGAGCAATATCAAGCAGTGATTGACGCTTCATTAACAACGTCTTTTGCAACGGTTCGTGCTGCTGGAATGCATATGAAAGAAGGGGGCGCTGTGGTGCTGATTTCCTCAGCTGCCGCATTGGTTGGCATCGCTAATCATGAAGCAATTGCTGCAGCAAAAGCAGGAATTATTGGTCTTGCACAATCAGCCGCATCGACTTACGCGCATTTAAATTTGCGTTTTAATGTTGTCGCTCCAGGGATGATTGATACCCCACTGACCGCGCATCTTATTTCAAATCCTGTGGCGTTCAACGCCTCTAAAGCGATGCATGCCTTAGATAGAATTGGTACGACCGAAGATATTGCGCGTGCCATTGTTTTTCTTTTAAATCCTAAAAACAATTGGATCACGGGACAAGTCCTGGCGGTTGATGGTGGTTTAAGCCGGGTTCGCCCTAAAATAAAAATTTAATTGGCTATCGTATCGGTTCGATGACTTGATGACCGATTAAGCGCACTCAACTCACTACTGCATCGTCTTGTAAATACGTGCTGTTATTGTCGTCCCCGCGCAGGCGGGGATCTATCCTTGATGTGGCATTTTGATCATGCTGAGCATGGATCCCCGCCTGCGCG
>CANNJI010000114.1 GCA_947504875.1 Legionellaceae bacterium | reverse complement strand
TAGATTCCCGCTCGCAAGAGTCGGCTTCGAATATGCTCAGTGCAGGCGGGAACGACGAAATCAAAAATTCAGGTGCGGAATGACGGTTAGATAGCACGCTGGCTTTGATTGCATCTGTATATTTTGTGACTTGTCTCATCAGGAACCCAATTCCGCCCCTTGAATTTAATTCAGACGCGACATCTTTCCTGAAACTGGGGGGTATTCATATGTTTTAATTTTCTCTAAAATTTGGCGGATGAGATTTCAAATCTCTCTAGCATGGCCTATTAAAAATAGGAAGCCAAACTATTCATCAGTCTTTTTTTATACTGTTCTCTTGAAAAATGCGTTGCTCTCGCTCGGCCTAAATCGGCTAACTCAGTGCACCAATCAGCATCATGACAAAGTACGGCCATTGCCTTTGCCATTTCTTTAATACAATAAGGATTAAAGAATAAAGCGGCATTGCCTGAGATCTCAGGTATCGCTGTGCAATTTGCAGCAGCAACTGGGCATCCGTGTGCGAATGCCTCAACAATAGGTAAGCCAAAACCTTCTGCCAATGAAGGGTAAATGAGGCCTTTTGCTGATCGGTATAAAACGGAAAGGGTTAAGCCAGTTACCTCTTCTAACCAAATAATTTTTTTATGCCCCCCCAACTCAACTACATTTTGTCCCAACCTCTTGGGGAACATCATCATTTTTTTTATACTGGGCGGTAGCATCCATTTTGATGAGTCTAATCGTCCAACTAATACCAGGGGTAAATCCACATTGGCAGACTGATAAGCATTTATAAGTCTTTCGTGATTTTTTCGTGGCTCAAAGCGTGCGACATAGAGTAAAAATTTCTTGGGCATTAAGTTAAGAGGAGTCAGTATAGAAGTCGCCTCAATATCATTGTACTGTTCTACATTAGAATCTACTGATTGATAAACCACCTCTATTTTTTTTTCATCGATGTCAAAATAACGAAGTAATGTCAATTTAGTATCCTCAGATATCACTAAAATATGGTTATATTGTTTTATAATCAAGTTTATTAAATTAAAACATTTTTTAGATAACCCTGTTTTGACAAGGTGGGGGTGCGTTAGAGGTATCAGATCATGGATAAAAATAGCGCTTGGAATCTCTTTGGTGCACACAGGAAAAGGATAGTTTTGTATGAATAAATTATAATCTCTGTAATCGGGAATGTTCCATAATTTTTTTCTTATTTTGTAATAGCTGGTACTCTTCCTTTTTAGGAGTTCTTCCACGTATATTTTATCCATGAGTCCCCATTGTGAAAATGGGCTGAATAGCAACTCTGAGCCATCAAAACATGCTGTATTGCGATGGAAAAAACTCTTAATCAACTTAAGTTTAAAAAGATCTTTTTCAAGTATTGATCGTCTAAGTAGCCATTCTCTATTGTTTAGCATAAAGTGATTTACTGGTTTTAAAGGAGGAGCATTATTTAGTTTATCCACACTTACTAACATAGATAAATTGCATTGAGCTTCTAATAGCGTTTGTACAAGCTCATGGTTATGTGTTTTGACACCATCAAATAAAAAATGATCTGGGTTTTGAGTAAAATTTGAAATTAAAATTTTAGGCATGCAAATTCTCGCTGCTCTACTCCGCGCGGTCAAAAAGTTAAGGTTTAGCATCTCATTGTCCAGCTATCTTTATTGCGTTTTTCGCCCGAAAAATGCTCAATGAACAATAAGTACACTTGCGCTTTTTCAAAGTTCAGAACACAAAAATCGAGCTGAACATTGAGCGCTAAAAACTTACCTTTGTGACCGCGCGCAGTGATGTAAATTCGTGTAAGTAAAATGACTCCATTGTCTAGACCGCGATCTAAAAATATTTAGGAGATCATAGCCGTGTTCTATATTAAAATTTTACCCACGATACAGCGCGTGGGATGCCGATGATAGTGACGTGATTTGCCTACCCTAACATGCGCGCGTTTATTTGAAGCACGTTTTGCGCGTTGATCAGGAGGAAAAATGACTGCGTCATTGGCTTTTAAAGCCTTCGTGATGTTAATCAGTGCCTTGTTGTGGTGAATAAGCTTTATGCCCGCTTTAGTCCAAGGCGTAAAAACAATGTTTCAAGAAATTCAAAGCGAAGCAATTTACGAATAACATGAATATCTCCTAAAAATTCATTAACAGTCGGCAACCCGATAATGGGCGAAAATTCGAAATTTCCTAGCTAGCCTGTTGATAACATAATTCCTTTTTTGTTTTACTGCGTCAAGAAAATGTTCTAAATCGCGCAGTTCAATGCGTTTAACAAGTCTTTCTTGACTTAATAAACCCAATAAAACACAGTCTTTAATACATGTGACCAAGTCGGAGAAATAAGTCAGTGCTAAGCGTTTTTTTTCTGATCGGAAGAGGGGGCCTTCAAAAATAGTATTGATATTATTGATAGTGTTCGATTTAAAAAAGCGACGAATGTAATAGAGTATCCTACCAAGTAAATTAACTCGTAGTTTTCTTACGTCACATTGAGGGGCAACAGGTTTCAGAGCATTCACCAGGGTATTTGCAATAAAGTATTATTAAATTATTATATTGGTATTGTGGTTTCAAGTAAATAATTTATTTGGTTATGGATTTAATTGTGGAACACCTGGTGATGAAAAAAAAAATGCGTGTGGCAATGATTGCGGGAGAGCCTTCAGGTGATTTCTTAGGGGCCGGGTTAATTGCTGCAATGCAAACGATAGAACCGACTATTGAGTTCATCGGAATTGGTGGTCCATTGATGCGCGAATTAGGGTTTGATGCCGTCTATCCGATGGAACAAATTGCGGTGATGGGAATCTCCGATGTATTGCGTTGTTATCCCCGCCTGAAATGGATCCATCACAAAATGACGCGCTATTTAATTAACAATCCGCCAGATTTATTTGTTGGTATTGATGCACCAGATTTTAACTTAAGGATTGAGGTGCTCTTAAAACAACGAGGTGTTAAAACCGCTCATTATGTGTGTCCAAAGTTTTGGGCGTGGCGTCCAGAGCGAGTGCACCAAATACAAAAAGCAGTCGATTTGTTACTCTCGGTGTTTCCCTTCGAGCTTCCTTTTTGTGAGCCTTATGGAATCCCCGTGAAATACGTTGGACATCCTTTGGCTGATTTAATTGATTTGACTATTGATACGGTTGCAATGAAGGAAAAATGGGGATACGCGTCAGATCAGACTGTTATTGCCGTTTTGCCTGGCAGTCGTCATGGTGAGTTGAGACATATGGGACCTTTATTCATCGATGTTATGCAGCAGATTCAATTAAGTCGCCCGGATATTCAGTTCATCGTTCCGTTGGGTAGTGACGCATTACGTGAGCCATTCACACAGCAATTAAAAGATAAAAACTATCCATTGAATTTGCAAATTGTGGATAAACACTCGCGCGAAGTCTTAGGTGCCGCAGATGTTGTCTTAGTCAAATCAGGAACCTCAACATTGGAAGCGGCTTTATTAAAAAAACCGATGGTGGTTGCATTTAAAATGAGTTGGCTGAGTCATCGAATTATCGCAGCCAGGCTTCTTGTTCCCTATATAGCATTACCTAATCTATTGGCCAATCAATTGTTGGTTCCTGAGTTTATTCAAGATGATGCTTGTCCAGCTCACATGGCACGAGCTGTTTTGGATCTATTAGAGGATCAAGCAAGAAAAATAAATCTTGAGCAGAAATTTATCAATATTCATCTGGCACTTCGACAAGGTGCTAATCAACAAGCGGCAACTGCATTATTTAAGCTAGTGAAGGCAGACAGCCTTGGTCATGCTTTTTTTTGAGAGGTTTTTTTTAAGGTAATCGTTTGCCGATGCCAGGCTTTATCGACAATTGCCGGGTAGCCGCCAACTCGCGCACCTGAATTAATATCTTGAACCACGCCACTTTTAGCGAGGGCTGTTGCGTTGTCGCCGATGGTTAAGTGTCCGCTAACGCCAACCTGACCAGCTAATACGACTGATTTTCCAATTTTCGCGCTGCCTGCAATGCCACATTGCCCGGCTATGATAGTGCCATCACCCACCGTAACATTATGACCAATCTGCACCAAGTTATCGATACGGCAATGATCGCCTATTATGGTATCTCCTAATGAGCCTCGGTCAATACACGTATTCGCCCCAATCTCAACATGGTCGCCAATGATGACTTTACCAATGTGCGGAATTTTGTAATGTCGCTTGCCGAATTTTGTAATGTCGCTAGCAAACCCAAAGCCATCCTGCCCTATACGCGCACCGGTATATATGACAACCTGATTGCCCATAACAGTATTGGAGATACTTGCCTGACTTTCAATAACGCAATCATTGCCGATAACAACACTATCACCAATATATGCATTCACGCCAATTTTGGTTCGATGGCCAATAATGGCGCCGGCACCAATATAGCATCCATGCTCGATTCGACAATCTTCACCAATCTGTGCAGTTTCATCGATAAAGGCCCTCTCTGAGCGATAAGCAGAAATTGTTGGTAATGGGTAAAAGGCCTGAGCAATCAATGCAAACGCTTTATAAGGATTCGGATGAATCAGTTTAATCATCTGAGCAGGGACATAGTCAGCCAGACCCTTATGAATAAGGCAGGCACCCGCTGACGATTGTTCTAATGCGCGTAAATATTTTTTGTTGTGCAAAACACAGAGATCATTCAAGGTTGCTGTTTCAAGGTTAGCCACGTTATTAATATAAAATATTTTTAATTGTTCACTAGGTACAACGGCCTCTGCGCCAGAAATTTGTTGCAGTTCAATTAAATTAAAAGGGCCTCTAGGATTGCACTGATTGTTCATTAGGATGTTCTCTTGGGGGGTTAACGGTAAATGCCTCGATTGGACCGGCGAATAAATTGTAAAATAATATCAATTTCAGGATTAGAAGGGAGCTCTTGTTCTACCTTTTTTATCGCGTCTTCTAATTTCATGCCGGAGCGTACGAGAATTTTGTAGGCGCGTTGTAAGAGCATGCGTGTGCCAATTGGATACTTGTTGCGCCTTAAACGCTCAATATTAATACCATATAATTTGGCAGGATTTCCATTGACTAAGAAAAATGGTGGGATATCTTTGCTTATGGCGCTCATTTTACCGACAATGGCCATAAATCCAATTTGTGTGAATTGATGAATGCCTGAAAGTCCACCTAGGGTAACCCAGTCTTCGACGATAACATGGCCTGCTAGACCAACTCCATTTGAAATAATCACATTATTATGAATGTTGACATCATGCGCAACATGGACAGACGTCATGATGACATTATTGTTGCCAATTTTGGTAATGAGCCCGCCACCTTCGGTGCCGCGATTGATGGTCACGTATTCACGAATAATATTGTCATCGCCAATGAGAACATAACTTTCTTCACCGCGAAATTTTAGATCTTGTGGTGGATTACCGATAATGGTCCCTGTGCCAATTTGATTACGCTCACCGATAGATGTCCATCCTTCAATGACCACATGCGGTCCGATGACAGTACCCGCACCTATTTTAACGTGCTCACCGATAATACTAAATGGCCCAACTGAAACATTGAGACCCAGTTCTGCCCCTGCTGCGACAAGAGCTGTTGGATGAATTTTATTGGGGAAAGTGAGTATTTGGTGGTCTTTGCATTGTCTTGTTTCCTGTTCCAAAATATTCACAATACATCCTTCCTGATGAAAAAAACCAAATAACCCCAGTTCGGGAGTATTTAGTTACTGAAAATAAGGAGCTGACGCTCCTAGCATGCTGTTTTTTATTGTCTAAAAGGAATTTCAGAGTGCTTAAGGCGTGTCATCTGGTCTCTATTTTTTGCGAAATCGATGATTTTTGCGGCATGGTTCAAATCGAATGAACGCTGTTATAAATTTGCATGGTAATTTTTTAGGAGCAGTCATTCACTAGCAAACTGTTTTTTGATGTATAGTTTATCGTCAAAACAAAAAGGAATCAAGATGATAGGGCAAAAACATGTGTGCTCACAAATGGAGCGCGCACTAGTTAAATAAAAAGAATTCAAGTTTTATGTGGTGGTTTTTTTTGACTATTTTTCCATTATTTACAGATAGCTCAGTCCTTTGTAAATTCGAAATGACGTGGTCTAATGGATGCACACACTCAGTTAAGAGATAATAATCTCAAAATTGGGGTTACAGATGAGACGAGAGTTTTCACAAGAGTTCAAACAAGGCGCTGTTAGTCTTGTTGTCGACCAAGGTTATAGTCGTGTAGAAGCAGCAAGAAGTCTTGATATTGATAGCGCTATGCTGAGCCGTTGGGTTCGAGAGCATGGAGACGATGGAGGGGATGCGTTCCGAGGGAAGGGAAAATTAAGACCTGAGCAGGAAGAGCTTCGTCAACCGAGAGAAGAAAACCGGCGCTTAAAAATGGAGAAAGAAATCCTAAAAAAAGCGGCGGTCTTCTTTGCCAAAGAAACGAAGTGAAATACTCGTTCATTGCCCAGCATAAGAAGACCTGGCCTATTGACGTAATGTGTCAACTTATGGGCATTAATAGGAATAGTTATTACAGCTGGTTTTGGACGCACAAGCGTTGGAAATTAGATCCAGATTTCTATAAAAATTGACATTAAAAAGAGTGGAAAATGACTATAACCTGGTTAGGACGATTGGCTTACTACATCTTGCCTTATCGAAAAGATGTGATTCGAAAAAACTTATCTGTGGTTTATAAACAGCCGCTATCTAAAAAAGAAGAAAAACGATTTATTCAGGCAGTTTATTCTTATTATCTGACCTGCATTAAGACCTGTTTTCAGTTAGCTTATCGCTTTAAAAAAACAATATCTCAAGGGATTCAATTACAAGGAAAAGAAAATCTAGAGGTTGCTTATGCTAAAAACAAAGGCGTTATTATTCTGTGTGGCCATTTAGGTAGTTTTCAATTGGCTTCAATTTGGACCCATCAATTTTTAAAGCATTTAGCTCCATTTCATGTCGTTTTAAAACCCATATCAACCAAATGGATTGAAGATTTATTTTATCGAGGTTTTAAAAATGTTGGGATGAGAATTATATCTAGTCATGAGGGTTTAAAACTTATCCCCAAAATCTTAAAACAAAATCAATGTGTTTTTTTCGCCTTTGATCAACATACCAAAATGAATCCAAAAACTGCGATTAACGTCGATTTTTTCGGGGAGCGGGCTTCCACGTATCGAAGTCTTGCGACTTTGGTGCGCTTAACCAAAGCAACTGTTATTCCCGCACACACCTATCGTGTGAAAAATGGGCAACATGTGGCTCAATATTTACCTGAATTAGAATGGATAACAGCAAACACCAAAGAAGAAGAAATTTATTTAAATACGCTAAATTATAACAAATCTTTAGAGCAAATGATTTTAAAAGCACCAACGCAGTGGTTTTGGACGCACAGGCGTTGGAAATTAGATCCGGATTTCTATAAATCCCATATTCCGCAGGAAACTCATGAATAAAATTCCCAGTATGGTTTTCCTAGGCAGTTAAGCATTATTTTTTGCCTATCAATAATATTTGTAACCACCGCGGTGGTTTTATCAATGATCAATACGCTGATTTGTATTAGTTCGAACCTAATCTGACAAATCACTTGAAAAGGTGAGAGTTTTCGGTTTTGATAGAAGTGCAAACTTTAAACCAAAACAAAGG
>CANNJI010000113.1 GCA_947504875.1 Legionellaceae bacterium | reverse complement strand
GATTGAGTCCGTATACTGCTGTAAAGTTTTTTAGTCGAGAATTGATTTCAAACTGAACAGTTAGATAGGAGGGCTGTTTTCTCGATAACGAAAGGCTCTTGAAAGAGCCATCCACATTATCCAAACTATTGGTATCTAATCAAAATGTAAGGAAATGAGATGGCTGACTACGATATTAAATTGAATGCGAATCAATTGGTAGATGTATTGAGTAAAAATGACGCTATAAGGGGTTTGCTAGAATCGGTATTGAATCAGGTGCTTGAGAGTCAGATGACGGAACACCTTGGAGCGGAACCCTATGAGCAAACAGGAGAGCGCACAGGTTATCGTAATGGGACAAGAGTACGAGAGCTTTATACGCGTGTTGGTCCTTTAAATTTACAAGTACCACAGACTCGTGATGGTAGTTTCAAAACAGAGATATTTAAGCGGTATCAACGAAGTGAACAAGCCTTTGTCTTAGGCATTATGGAGATGTACTTAGAGGGCGTTTCTTGTCGAAAAGTCAAAAAAATTACTGAGCAGTTATGCGGCTGTAGTTTTTCTAAATCAACGGTAAGCCAACTGTGCGTTGATTTAGATGCGCGATTAAACGCGTGGCGTAATCGTCCGCTGCATGAAAAGAAATATCCATTTTTAATTGTTGATGCCTTAGTTGTAAAAGTCCGTCGTGATGGAGCCGTTCGACCAACCGGGGTACTCATTATTTATGGTATTAATGCTGAAGGCGTACGTGAGCCATTAGATTTGCTTGTTGCCAATAGTGAATCAGAATCTAGTTGGATTGAGATTTTTAAGCGACTTAGGCAACGCGGGTTAAATGGTGTTGAGTTTCTAGTATCTGATGATCATGCGGGTCTTGTAAACGCAGTGAATCAGCAATTTCAAGGGGTTATATGGCAACGATGCCAAACACATTTTATGCGGAATATTTTAGGCCACTGCCCTCGTTACTTGAAACAAGATATTGCTAATGAAATCAAGCTAATTTTCAAAGCGGAAAATAAAGATATCGCAATACAGTTGGCACGAGATACCATTGCCAGATACGAAGGAAAGGCATCTAGAGCGATGGATTGTCTTGAAAATGGTCTTGAGGATGGCATCGCTGTACTTAACCTACCGCAGCGATATAGGCAACGTTTAAGAACATCAAACTTAGCGGAAAGGATGAACGAGGAAATACGCCGCAGGGAGCGTGTTATACGTATTTTCCCAAACGAAGATGCCGTTATGCGCCTTATTGGTGCCTTGCTTGCTGAAAAATATGAAGAGTGGCAGGCGGCCTCAAAATACTTCGATATGATTGAGTTTTGGGAATGGAAAAACGAAAAAATTACTGTGGATATGCAAAACAATGTGATTGCAATTAATCAGTAAAATTAAGGGTGTGAGGAGAAAAATGGATCTTTACAGCAACATTAGGACTTGATCAGTGCAAATGTGACTGGCTATATTAATGCGACTTATATCAGTGACATTATTGGCATGATAGGTGTTGAATATAAGTTTTAATGATAGATATGACCGTGTGATTTTCTGCGGAAATCAATAAAATCTTGCACTGTCAAGTTGTGTTTTTTACCATAGGTTGACGATGGTGCTATATAAAAAGAGCTCTCGTTGCGCTCAGGGCAACGAGAGTAGTTGTATATATTTAAAAGGATTGCTGTGGGGACAACGTTGAATACATGGCGCCAGTATAAAAACTAATGCTCGGTTTACGTCTAACGCTCAAACTCACGTTGTAACGCTTGAGGTAATTTTGGATATTTGAAGACATAGTCTGCTTCAAGTAAGCGTTTGGGTAATACGCGTTGTCCTTTGAGTAATAAGCAATCTCCCATTTCGCCAAAAAGTAAACGAATAAGAAAGGCCGGCATTCTAAGAAATAACGGGCGATGTAAACAACCAGCTAGGTCTTCGGCAAATTGAGTTTGATGCACAGGGTAGGGGGACGTGAGATTAACAGGACCAGTGAGTGTCGGATTATTTAATATAAACTCAATACCACCAACAACATCATCAATATGCACCCACGATATACATTGCTCACCATCACCAACAATACTACCAAGGCCACAATAAAAACTTGGAAAAAGCTTTTTCAGCATGCCTTGTCCTTTTTGTAAGACCACTCCAAATCGTGTTGAAGTGACAGGCATCCCATAATCAATTGCAGGCTGCAATGCGCTTTGCCATCGAGTTCCTATTTCGCTTAAAAAATCACGTGGATGCTCTATATTGATAGGACTATCTTCATCAAAAGTACTGAGATCATCAATGGCTTGTATCCCATAAATACCAACGGCGTTAGCACAGATAAAATGAGGTTTGGCTTCACCTTTAATGATCCACTGGATCAGTTTATCGCAAGTATTCACACGAGATTCAATGAGTTGTTTTTTTATCTTATCATTCCAACGAGATGCAGCAATATTTAACCCACAAAGATTAATAACCGCATCAAATTGAGTGGCGTTGAGTTTAGGCAACTCATCCCAAGTACACGATCTCATTTGTTTTGAAAACGCTCGCAATAAAGTAGATTTATTGCGCCCCAAGGTGGTAATTTGGTGTTCGCTCTTTAGTGCGCGAACGAGCGCATGCCCAATAAATCCTGAAGCTCCGGCAATCAAAATATTCATGTAAGCTCTTTGTCACTAGCGGTTTAATTTACACGATATCATGCGTTGATAAATATAAGAATAGACATCAACAAAGATTTATTTGAGGAAGCCTATCGGTATCCATGTTTTCTATGATGGTGTCGTTGACGGCATCTGCGAGACTTTGATTAAAAAATACGTGCCTTCTTTCAAACCATAGTTTAATGTGCAAAACATCTAGCGCCTCTGGGGTTAGCTTGATGAGTGGCGTATATATATCTTTTTTTGAAAAGGATATAAACTCGCTAACGGAACGATCAATGGACGTTCGTAAACCAAGTAAAACAAAATAGCATATGAGTGCTAAAGCTGCTGCTGCATTATCGTCTTTTATAACAGAAAATTCGTTCAGCAAACGAAAAGATACTGTAGCAAATAAGGTCAGTAACATATACTGACTGATTTTTTCAACGTGAGGGTTTAATTCATGCACCATGTGTTCAGCAACTTTTTCATAGTATGTGAGCATGTTGTCGTCATCATCTGATACGCATAACAACTCATTAATTATATGGGATGCATTGGGTAAAAAGGTTAATTTATGCAAAATATTAAGTAGTCGCTGATTATAATCCATTACAAAATGTAAGGTTATGGTGATGCGAAGTTTCTCTAGCGCATTGTGATCTTCTGACAAATAGGATGTTAATGTTTTTTTCAGTGCTATTTGATATTGAGCAAGAAAATCTTGTGTTTTAAGTGGCATTTCTGTTCTTGTATCGGGCTAAATAGGTGAATTATAACACGTTCAATGTTTATTTAAATAATGATATTATCAATATCTTTTCTTGGGAGCTCTACTGAAGTTGATGCGTATAATACATACGGAATCAATTTTAGGTAATCTTTGAGTGATAAAGTTTCTATTCTAAGGACAATTACGTGGCAAGATTTCTAGATGTATCTATTTTAAAGCGTAATCGTTCTTTTGCTCTTTTATATTGTGGCCAATTTATTTCTTTTATCGGAACCATGATCACCATGGTGGCATTGCCGTTCCAAATTTATGAGGCAACGCACTCCACTGTAATGGTGGGGATGTTAAGTTTAGCGCAATTGCTACCGCTATTATTCACAGCACTCTTAGGTGGTGTGTTGGCTGATAGACATGCAAGGCGCCGCTTGCTTTTGATAAGCGAATGCTTATTGGCATTAGGCTGTATTGTTCTGGCTATTAATGCGGGTATAGAACAACCTAATTTGGTGGTCATCTTTGTTATAGCAAGTCTCATGTCAGCCATCACAGGCCTACATCGACCAGCCTTTGAAGGGGCCATTCAGCAGTTAGTGCAAGAAGAAGACTACAAAACAGTGGGTGCTTTGCGCGCATTTGAATTCAGTTTTTGTATGATAGTGGGGCCTGCTATTACAGGATTAATTGTTGCTGCATTTGGGGTAACAATTACCTATGGCTTGGACTTCATCACCTTTTTATGCTCAATTATTTCGCTAATTTATTTAGGTCCATTGCCCAATCCAAGTAGGAAATCCGTAGTTTCTATTGTTCATTCGCTCAAAGAAGGCATTCAATTTGCTTGGAAGCGCCAAGTTTTGTTAGGTAGTTACTGTGTTGATTTTGTTGCTATGGTGTTTTCGATGCCCACTGCTTTATTTCCAGCAATTGCATTATCCATTGGCGGAGTTAAAACCCTAGGTTTACTTTATGCAGCGCCAGCGGTGGGGTCTTTATTACTATCCCTCTGGAGTGGATGGACTGCAACTATTCAACATGAAGGTCGGGCTATTGCTATTTCAGCTGCGTGTTGGGGTGCTGCCATGATTGGTTTTGGCCTATCTCATTCCTTAGTTTTGGCGTTGTTTTTTCTTGCGTTAGCAGGCGCGTTTGATGCCTGTAGCGGCATTTTTCGAGCGAGCCTATGGAATAATGCCATTCCTCAGGAGTTTCGTGGGCGCTTAGCGGGTATAGAGATGTTAAGTTACCTCAGTGGCCCTAAATTAGGGGATACCCGGGCGGGATTAATGGCAGCAACCTGCGGTATTGGGCCAGCAATCATATCGGGCGGCTTACTCTGTATGGTAGGGGTATGGTTCTGTTGTTATCGTATGAAAGAATTTTGGCAATACAAGGCCGAGCATCACCATGATTGATTGTTTTTGCAATTCTAAACAGCGTTACGGTACGTGTTGCGAACCTTATATTCATCATCAAAAAATACCTCAAACACCTGAAGCCCTCATGCGTTCACGATACACCGCATATTGTCTAGGTGACATGGATTATATCCAGAAAACCATGCAAGGTCCTGCATTGGCGGGTTTTGATGTGGTCCATTCTAAACGTTGGGCAACTCGCGTGCATTGGATAATGTTGAATGTGCTTAATTCCAGTTTAGATCATCACGGCAAAGGTTACGTTGAATTTGTTGCGCGTTTTGTGGAGGGAGCCAAATTAAAATCTATCCATGAGAAAAGCGAATTCATTCAAGCTAAAGGGCGTTGGTATTATATAGACGGCGTTCAGTTTGTAACACCAACACAAACCATTTCACGCCAGGGTGGTTGTCCGTGCGGGAGTCAACGGAAATATAAGAACTGTCATGGAAAACCCAGGCCTTAAGTCTGATTATTGTGATAATCAGACTTAAGGGGGTCTTGGCAGTAGCTAGCAATAGAAATATACGCTAAAGTTTTGAATGCATAAACGAGTCTATGTCCGTTATTAAATTCGAACTATTCGCATATACGTTAAAAAAAATATCTTAACCCTGTTCTCAATATTCAATCCTTTGGCATTAATAACATCATTGAGCAGGACCATAAGTTCGTCCAAAATAAATCCGACCATCGCTCACGAAAACTTTTTCGACAAAACCCTATTTTTTTAACCCATGGTCTACGAATAAATTTCCCGTGCGCGTTGGCTCTTTGCCCAAAAAACTCGAAAACTCTTGTTCAGCTCGATGAAAAATTGATTTAGTCAGCAATCCACCTACAGCACTTGGCCATATATCCCCTGCTGTCGTCCGAATATCGCTTAAAGAAATCGCTTCAGCCGTTTCTTGCGCAATTTCTCTAAGTCGCGCCATCCTTTCAGGCCCTAGGTTACGGTCCGTGCTTCCTGACGCCATTTTGAAAATATTCAGACCGGAAATTTACCAATAATTCCTTCATATTCAGTTTGTGCGTCAGAAATCGACAACCTTGAGTATATTTCAAGCGATTTTCGACTCTCATGGCCTGAATAAGGCTGGATTAGCGCATCATCAATTCCTTGTTTCTTAAGCCACGTAAACAAAAAATGTCTCAATTTGTGTGGAGAGATAGAGTGTTCCATCCCTGCTTCAAGTGAATATCGCTCAAGAATTTTACGTATTCCTCGATCAGTGTAAGGTCTTTTCCACGATGACTCAAACAGGTACTCGCCACCTTTATCGCGTGTATTGTGTGCATGAATAGCCAGTATTTCCTTGAAGCTATCCGGAAACGGAACTATTCTATCTTTATTACCTTTACCCTCAGTAATTCGTATTTGGCAGCGATCAAAATCAATGTCACTGATTTTGATGTGAACTAACTCACTCACTCGAGCACCCGTATAAAGCAATGTTTTAATCATCAAAACATGCTTCATGTTACGTGCTTTCCACACCGCTTGATAATATTTGCAAATCTCTTCCTCTGTTGGTACATAAGGCAGTTTCTTGTCATTATGCGTGACATCAACACTTAACTCCGTCCGCAGGTGCCTGAATAGTTGGCGAAGATAATCATAATCAGGGTTTTCTTCCCTCAAGAGTTTAGCTAACTGCTTCGCTTTCTGTCTGACGGGTGTTCGTTTTTGTTCGGTCATTTTTCATTTCCTTTTCAGCCGCAATGACTAACCGCTTGTAAAGATCGAGCGGGAATAAACCATAGGGATTAATGTGTGCGTGAATTAATGGGGTTAAAGCGCGTTTGTCTTCAGGTGTTAATTTATTAGCCCAAGCGGGATCTGATAATAATTCCTGGATGATGAGGGTATTGATGTACACCATGCAGACTTGTAATAAATGCAAACAAGACACAGCAAGCGCTTGTTCTTTTGTTCGATTGGTTGAGATTTCACCCAGTTTGCCATAAAAAATAAAACCCATAATGCCGTTCAATCGTTCAACCACATTTTGTGATTCATTAATTTCTACGCGTAAGTCTTCTTCAGTTAAATATCGACACAAAAAAATCGTTTTTACAGCATTACCAATTTCAATCAGTGTCTTATAAACAGGATGATTGTAATTTTCTCTGCTGAATTTTTTGATGAGCACATCAGGATCGACTGTGCCTGATTTGAGTGCGGATACGTGCTTGACGTACTCATCGTAATTTTCTTCGATAAGCTGCCAGTTAATACCAGATTTTAATAGGGTTTCTAAATTGGGGTAATTATTTTTGTTGGCGGCACTCGGATAATACAGTTTCTGGCGATGGATCCTCTTAATACGTGGTAATAAATCAAACCCAAGTCCATAACTAAACCCAAATCCAACCGTACTTTGCCCATGTGTATCGGCGTAGGCTTTATTCATGTTCATTTTGGTATCGTGTCTTAAAACGCCGGTAATCATGGCGCCGACCTCAGATGACAAACAGGTTTTAATCTGGGAATGAACCACCATGGATTTTGTATCAACGTGCCAGTAAATCATGATTCCGCGTTCTTTATAGCGAGGATGCCATTCACTCATGAGATTCTGATCCCAGCTACTGACCAACGTGGAATCACAGGCACAACCCGTGGTTGCTTCACCCCAAATAGCATGATCTCGAATGGCTATGATCTCATTAATCACATCAATAATTGCAGCCTTCACACTTTCTTCATTGATATAACGGCGCTTAACATATGTTAAATCTGAATGACTGGCATCGTCATTGGCTGCACTGATTCGTTTTAACCCTGTGTTACTGCCTAATGCATACAGGCAAAGAAGTAGTCTTTTTTGAAGGAGTTCACCATCTAAAATATCTCGATTTCCTACCGAGTGGAATTGCTTGGTAAAGCCCACCGCAAAATCAGCTTCTTTTAAAATATCGATTAAATTGATGGTTGACCAACGACGATTAATTTCTTGATGCAATGTATCAATAAACGGAGCTGGCGGTTGTGCCTTTAGG
>CANNJI010000112.1 GCA_947504875.1 Legionellaceae bacterium | reverse complement strand
GGATTTTAGCGATTTTTCGTTGAGGGGAGAGGGGATCCGTTCCGTGTAGCTGATAAAGATCGGATAAATTATGAACTTTTGTTTTAAAAACAATCAGTCATTAGCTAATTAAATATTTTGCGATCATCGCTGCGGAATGTGAGTTATAATTTTGGCTCCGTTGCAATAATTTCCATTGCCTATACTTAAATAATGAGTAACTCCCCACTACTTTATATGGCGGCATTTTCACTTTAATTTTTAATTTCATCAATCTTGGCTGTAATTCGCGCGGTTAAATACGGGTCTTTCTTACTCATGGTTTGAGCGTGCGCTAAGGAGCGTAAGGCTTCTTTGCGTTGCCCTTGGAGGAGATGACATTGTGCTTCGGTGAAGTAAGCATAATTTTTACGATGGTTGTTAGCTTCTGCTTGCGCCAAGGCTTCGCAGATGACCAGATCATGCGGAAATAATCGGCTTGTTTTTAGAAGCAAACTTTCGGCTTGGTCTTTTTTATTGGCCGCAGCGTATGTTTCTGCAAGTGCAAAAAGAATGGCATAGTTATTGGGGTAGTTTGTTTTTAATGCTTCAAGTTGATGAATGGCTTCATCAGCCTGATTAACGCCAACTTCAGCGCGAGCCAATGTGGTCCCATAAAATAAATTACTTGGATATTCTATTGCTAAAGGTTGAATCGCGTTTTTTGCATGTTCAAATTGATTCACATTAAGGTAAGCAAGTGCGAGGCCATAAGCGCAGATATTTTTTTGCGAATTGGTTCGATTACAATCGCTGGTATAGTAATCAATCAGTTGTTTATCGTTTGATGCCACAGATGTTCGAATGAGCTCTTTAAATAATCGATAGTCTAAATTGTCTTCTACGGTGTGCAAGTGCAAATTGGCGGTACGGTTTTCAGCCTCAGCAATTCGGTCTTCGTCAAGCGGGTGAGTCCGTAAAATAGCAGGTGCATTGGCTGTATAATAATAGCGGGTGTTTTGTTGCATTTTCTTAAAAAAGCCACTCATGCCGCGCGGGTCAAGCCCTGATTTAATCAGCATATCAATGCCGATGCGATCCGCTTCTTTTTCATTGGAGCGAACAAAACTTATATTATCTTGAGCAAAGCCACCCAAAGATGCAGCCAATGCACCACTGCCAAGAGCTGGATTAATTGCCCCCAACGCAATTGCGGCTAAAAGTGAAGCAAGCATGGGTGCTTTCATTTGTTTTTGATGCTCCAGCATTCGGTACAAATGATGTTGACGTACGTGGGACATTTCATGCGCCATAACAGCAGCTAATTCGCTTTCGTTTTCACTCGCAAGCACGAGTGCGGTGTTTATGCCTATGTATCCGCCTGGTCCTGCAAACGCATTAATTTCATTCGATTTGACAATGAAGAAATACGGCTGGCTCATTTGTCCGTGTAGGGCAAGGCGTTTGGCCAATTGATTAATATATTGATTGGCCAAGGGTTCACGCAGGACCGAAGGTGATTGATTAATTTGTTCAACAAATTCTTTTTCTAATTGATCAAGCTCATTATTCGAGTAAGCTGAAAAGGCATAGAGATTTTGATGAATTAAAAGTAAAAGACTACAGCATACAATTGCTGCTCGACGACGCCAGTGATTTTTGTTAGAGAAGCACATAACGCTACTCAAAAACTGAATAATTTGTTATCATGTATACTCTTTTCAAGGGTGGTTGAACCATGCACGAACAATTTTTGCTGATGGCGCTCGAGCAAGCTTGGCTGGGTCGTGGATCTTGTGCGCCAAATCCAGCCGTGGGCGCAATTGCCGTACAGAATGAAATCATTATAGCACAAGCCTTTCATTCTGGATCAGGATCTCCTCATGCGGAACAATTACTTCTTGAAATGCTTCCCACAGATTGCTCTGGCATTACAATTTATGTGACCTTAGAGCCCTGTAATCATTGGGGAAAAACACCTCCTTGTGTTGATGCGTTGATAAAACAACGTGTTTCTCGCGTGGTGTATGCGTATCGCGATCCTAATCCAGTAGTGGTCGAAAATAACACACCATCTTTGCTATGTGCAGCGGGTATTGATGTTGTTTATTGTCCACTCCCAGCGATTGATGATTTTTATGCGAGTTATGCCCACTGGACTCGAACACGCATGCCTTTTGTGACTGTTAAAATGGCGCAAACATTTGATGGGAAAATTGCGGGTCCACGCGGCGAGAGAGTGACGGTTTCGAATGATGTTTGCGCTTCATTTACGCATCAAAAGCGCTTGCACACCGATATTATTTTAACGACGAGCACCACAGTGAATCATGATGATCCCTACCTCAATGCGAGAGTAGGGGAGCAAATAACACCTAAATGTATTGCTGTTCTTGACCGCAAAGGTGAGTTAAACGCACAAGCCAAAATTTTTGAAACCGCCAAAAAATGTATTATATATAATCAATATCCGATTGAATCTTCTGTAAACCGTGCCATACATTACGAGATACCCACGCACGCGTCTGGATTTGATTTATTGGAGCTGTTTAAACATCTTGGACACTTGGGATATCATGATGTTTGGGTTGAAGCAGGCGCTCGATTATTTAATGCGTTGCATGCCCAACAGTTTGTTCATCGTACATATCTTTACTTTTCATCTCTTCTTCTCGGGGAGAGGGCAACGTCATTGTATAGGGATGTATCGGTGTTTACCTCTTTAAAACATATCACGTGGCAGCCCATGGGTAACAACATGATGGCAACACTTGATTTTTTATAGGACAGCTTATGTTTACAGGATTAATAGAGTCTTGCAGTGAGGTTTTGTCTTTAAGCTCACGCGTAGGAGGAAAACGTTTGGTGATTCGCTCGATGTTTAATGATGTTAGCCTTGGAGAAAGTATTGCTGTAAATGGCGTTTGCTTGACAGCCCTGCTTGAAAATGAAGGCGAGCTTGCATTTGATTTATCAGCGGAAACCTTGGACAGAACAAATTTAAGCGCGCTATCGCTGGGGGCATGTGTTAATCTTGAGCGAGCAATGCTTGCAAGCACACGTTTTGGTGGGCATTACGTTACCGGGCATGTCGATACCATTGCATCAATTCAAGCGATAAGGCCAGAAGGAGATTATCTGTGCGTTGAAGTGGGTGGTTTTACAACTCAAGAGCACGCTTATCTTCTTTCTAAGGGAAGTATTACGCTTAATGGGGTGAGTCTCACCATTAACGCGGTTGAGGAGGGTGTCATTCATCTGATGCTCGTACCTCATACGCTATTAAAAACCACACTTAAATATGCTAAAGTCGGAGATTCCTTGAACGTTGAATTTGATTATATTGCACGACTTGTTGCTCACCAATTGGGTTCTTGCGTTGATTCGACTATAATGTCCTCTTTTTTACGCGTTCATCACGATGCTGAGGTTAAAACATGACATCCCCTTTTTCTTCGATTGAATATGCAATCACCCAGTTAAAAGCGGGTCGCATGGTTATTTTAATGGATGACGAACACCGTGAAAATGAAGGTGATCTTGTGATTGCTGCTGATTATGCAACACCTGATGCCATCAATTTTATGTCACGTTATGCATGTGGTTTGATTTGCTTATCGATGGAAGGCGCTTTAATTGATCGATTGGGTTTACCAATGATGACGCTCTCCAATCGCTCACGTTATGGTACGGCATTTACTATTTCCATTGAAGCTGCGGTAGGCGTTTCTACAGGTATTTCAGCGAAGGATAGAGCTCAGACCATTCAAGTGGCGATTGACCCGGCGACTGTGGCTCAAGATATCATCTCTCCCGGACATGTATTTCCTTTACGTGCACAAGAGGGGGGCGTTTTTAAGCGCCCAGGGCAAACGGAAGGCAGTGTCGATTTAATGCGGATTGCAGGTTTAACGTCTGCTGCGGTCATTTGCGAAGTGATCAATGAAGATGGCACCATGAGTCGACGAGATGAGTTGGCATTGTTTTCAAAACAGCATGGGATCCCTTTGATCACCATTAAAGATCTCATGAGCTATCGGATTTCTCATGAAACATTGGCTCATCCTGTCGCTACGAGTCGAATTCCATTGCGAGCTCATGGTGATTTCACGATGACGGTTTTTCACAATGACTTGGATGATGCTGAACATTTTGCATTGGTTCGACCTGCAACAGACCCATCAAAAACGCCTTTGGTGCGTATCCATTCCGAATGTATTACGGGCGATCTCTTCAGTTCTGCTAAATGTGATTGCGGTGATCAGCTTGAACAGTCGTTGGCACTTATTGCTGCAGAGGGAGGCGTTCTTATTTATTTGCGACAAGAAGGACGCGGCATTGGGCTTTCTAATAAAATCAAAGCGTATGCTTTGCAAGAAGAGGGGCATGATACGGTTGAAGCTAATCTTCAGTTGGGTTTACCCGTAGACAATCGTGAGTATGCGGTTGCTTTTCAAATATTAAAGGCCATGAATATTGCTTCTATTCGCTTATTAACAAATAACCCATTAAAAGTTGCTTCGTTAGAGGCTTATGGGATGCACGTTGCTGAGCGCGTAAGTCTTGAAATGATTCCTACCGATGAAAATCGCGCTTACCTTAAAACGAAGCAAGAAAAGTTAGGTCATTTTTTATCAATGAAAACGGAGTAAGTGCTGGCATGAAAATCATTCAATCAGCGTTGGTCGTGCCAGGAAATGTTAAGGTAGCACTTGTGGTGAGTTTATTTAATCGCCCCATCACAGAAGCGTTGCAGCAAGGGGCTATAGAGCAACTAATGCAGCGCGGTATCCATTCAGACGATATTACGGTTGTAGAGGTGCCTGGTGCAGTTGAAATTCCGCTTGTTTTACAGCGGTTAGGACAAAAAAAAATCTATGCTGCAATGATTGCATTAGGCGCTGTTGTTCGTGGTGAAACAACACACTATGAAACAGTCTGTGAGATGGTCAGTGAGGGATGTTTACGTGTATCCCTAACTTATGATATTCCCGTTGTTTTTGGTGTTCTGACGACAGAAAATGAAGCCCAAGCATGGGCGCGTCTTGGGGGCGCCGAAGGGCATAAAGGGCGCGAAGCAGCTGATTGCGCGCTTGCGATGCATACCGTATTAACACAAATTCAAGAAATGTGAGCATGACTATGACAAATTATATTTTCATCACGGGTGGCGTGGTGTCTTCTCTTGGCAAAGGAATTGCAGCAGCATCACTGGCGGCTATATTAGAAGCACGTGGTCTTCGTGTAACGCTCATTAAACTTGATCCTTATATAAATGTTGATCCGGGCACCATGAGTCCTTTCCAGCATGGTGAGGTATTTGTTACCCATGATGGAGCAGAAACCGATCTTGATCTCGGTCACTATGAGCGGTTTGTTCGTACGACCATGACAAAATTAAATAATTTTACCTCGGGTAAAATTTATGAAAATGTTATTAAAAAAGAACGACGTGGGGATTATCTCGGCGGTACGGTTCAAGTTATCCCTCATATTACAAATGAAATTAAGCGCTGTATTAAATTGGGAGCTGAAGGCTTTGATGTTGCAATGGTTGAAATTGGCGGGACGGTAGGGGACATTGAGTCATTACCTTTTCTTGAGGCTATTCGACAAATGCGAATTGAAGTAGGCGCACAACGTTCTTTATTTATTCATTTAACGCTTGTGCCTTATATTGCAACGTCAGGGGAAACAAAAACCAAGCCAACACAGCACTCAGTGAAAGAATTACGTTCCATTGGAATTCAACCTGACGTCCTGATTTGTCGCTCAGCACAACCCTTATCGATGAGCGATCGGCTAAAAATAGCCTTGTTTACGAATGTTGAAAAAGAAGGGGTTATTTCATTACAGGATGCAAAAAGCATTTATCAAATCCCAATGATTTTGCATGAACAACACTTGGATGAAATTGTTGTGAAAAAATTCGGCCTAACCATACCGCCAGCGGATCTTTCTGAGTGGGAGCGGGTTGTTCATGATCAAACCATTCAAACCATGACAGTTAAAGTAGCTATGGTTGGAAAATATACCGAGTTGAATGATGCTTACAAATCCATTAACGAAGCATTGATGCATGCGGGCATCCATACCCAGACTCGCGTAGAAATTGTATATATCGATGCTGAGTTAATTGAAACGCATGGTCCCTCGTTATTAGAGCCTGTCGATGCACTCTTAATTCCGGGTGGATTCGGTGAGCGTGGTATTGAAGGAAAAATAGCATCAATCCAGTATGCGCGAGAAAATAAAATGCCGTTTTTAGGCATATGTCTTGGCATGCAGACCGCAGTGATTGAATATGCACGTAATGTACTCGGGTTGAAAGGTGCAAGTTCGACGGAATTTGATAAAGAGACGCCTTATCCTGTGGTTGGATTAATCAGTGAATGGATGGACGAAGCGGGGCAGCGTAATTTACGTGATGAAAATGTCGATTTAGGTGGCTCGATGAGGTTGGGCGCACAAGGGTGTAATATTGAAGACAATACCCTTGCTCGGCATGTATATGGCTCATCAAAAGTCATTGAACGTCATCGTCATCGATACGAGGTTAATGATCATTTTGTCGATGCATTGGTTGATAATGGGTTGGTTATTTCGGGCCGGTCAGCGGATGGACAGTTGGTTGAAATGATTGAGTTACCCACGCATCCGTGGTTTTTGGCCTGTCAGTTTCATCCGGAGTTTACATCAACGCCGAGGGATAGCCATCCTTTGTTTAAACAATTTATTCTTGCAGCACGGAATTATCACTCAAAGGAACATGCATGAAACTCTGTGGATTTGATGTTGGCATTGAGCATCCCCTGTTCTTAATTGCGGGGCCTTGTGTTATTGAAAGTGAGGCGCTTGCGATTGAAACGGCGGGTTATTTAAAAGAAATGTGTGCGTCGTTGGCCATTAATTTTATTTATAAATCGTCATTTGACAAAGCAAACCGTTCTTCCTTGGGAAGTTATCGTGGTCCAGGGTTCGAACGTGGTCTTATGATACTTGAAAAAGTTAAAAAAGAAGTCGGTGTTCCTATTTTAACGGATGTGCATGAAGATACCCCTTTGCTCGAAGTAGCAAGTGTGGTTGATGTGTTGCAAACGCCCGCTTTTTTATGCCGACAAACCAATTTTATTCAACGGGTTACAGCAATGAATCGTCCTGTGAATATTAAAAAAGGTCAGTTTCTTTCGCCTTGGGAAATGAAGCATGTGGTTGAAAAAGCCAAAGCCAATGGAAATGATGATATCATGGTGTGCGAGCGTGGCGCGAGTTTTGGATATAATAATCTTGTTTCAGATATGCGCTCATTGAGCATTATGCGTGAGACACAGTGCCCTGTTGTATACGATGCGACACATTCAGTACAATTGCCAGGCGGCAATAATGGGGTGTCTGGTGGGCAGCGTGAATTTATTCCCGTGCTTGCGCGTGCTGCAGTTGCTGCAGGTATTTCTGGTCTTTTTATGGAAACACATCCCGATCCTGAACGCGCATTAAGTGATGGTCCTAATAGTTGGCCATTAGATAAAATGAAAGTGCTTTTAGAACAAGTGATTGCCATAGATGCTGTATTTAAGCAGCATGCACTTTTATTTTGACGTGTACGTGGACGTTTCTAAATCAAGAATCTAACAGGTTGTTTTTCAGTGCCTTTAACATTCTATACACAGAGTTATCCACAGATTTTGTGGGTAATTCGTCGCTGTCGCGAAATGATTTGATCATAAAGTAACCTTGTAGTTGTTATTTTTATTCAACTGATTTACTTAAAGTTATGCTAGCGCGTGGCTTACACTGCTACCCTTGTTTTATGGCCGCCTCTTCAACAATTTGACAATCATTTGCAG
>CANNJI010000111.1 GCA_947504875.1 Legionellaceae bacterium | reverse complement strand
TCCCTTATCATGTCGTCCCCGCGCAGGCGGGGATCCATGCTCAGCATGATCAAAATGCCACATCAAGGATAGATCCCCGCCTGCGCGGGGACGACAATAACAGCACGTATTTACAAGACGATGCACTAGCGTGTCAGTTAGATGACTTGATGAACAGGTAAGCGCGCTCTGTTTGAGCGTAGCGAGTTGAGCGCGCTTAATCGGTCATCAAGTCATCTAACTGACACTAAGATGATGGTTGATGATTAATTTAAGAAAAATAATCCACTCTCGCGACGGAAACATCGGATACAAACATCACACCAGAATTTTTTTCTAATAACGATTTCATTCCAATGGCAATAAGCTCAATCGCGTCTTCTGGTGCGACGGCAATGAACATGACCAATACCGCTTTGTCGTTAAACAATAGTTTTCCTTCATGGAAACCATGATGCCCTTTTCCGGAAACATTTCTAAGCAAAGTAAACCCAGAAATATTGGCGTCATTCAGCATCTGAGAGATTAATCCCTCATTTTCTCCAGAAACAATGACTTCTATTTTTTTCATGCGATGCAATGTTACTTTGCTATCCTGATCTAGATGTGCATTAGTTAAACTCATTTTTTTTCTCCTGTGTTCGTCAATAAATACCATTCTCCGTTTGTTTGAAGTTGATAGGCCTTATTTTCAGTTGGCTCTATCACAATCAAATGAACCCACGCATTAAAAAATAACGTTTTCAATATGTCTTGACGATTGATGATCGCACTCACATTTTTTCTTGGCGCATAGATAATTGTTAGTAGTCTTTGCGGCTGGTGATAGTTGAGCGTATCCGTGGAGTTTACAGACTGCAGGGGTAATCCATGCATCAAATCGCTGCCGTTCCCTTGCATGACGCCAATTTTACCGGTCACATTGTGGGTCACTTTGCTACCACTACCGTAAGTCACATTATCAATCGTAGAAAACAAATATTGTGTGTTAATCCACTCAGCGACAACCATTGGGGCGGTTAATATGGTTTCAAGTGAGGTGAGTGATTCATCCTTAAGCCAGTCATACGAGTGTAAGAAACATCGTCCTTCTAAATCCAAGGCCTTTGTGAGTCGTCTGGGACCAATAATAAATGCAGCATTTCGTGCTAATCCCCACTCAGGTCTTACTTCGGACCAATCTTGGCTTCTGCGCTCGGTTTCTTCGATGGGGTTAGCTCGAGTAGACACACCAAAGTGGCTTACACGAAAAGCAGTATTTTTTGCTTTTGCTTCCGTTAGATGATTTTTTAATGCTTTTAAAATGTCTTGATGAAGTAATCGGCGCGTACTGTCTTCAAAAATCAACATATCATCTGTTGTGGTATTGTGTTCGGCTGCTAAAAACTGAGTATCTTTGGGTATAAAAATACCGCGGTCTGATAGCGTGGCTCGAATTGATGCTTTGTTGAGGATAGCAGCTAAGGCTCTGGCATTGCCGCCGCCGTGGTTCCCACCACAGGCACCACAGTCCAAGCCAGAAGCATAAGGATTATTTTGAGTACTGCTTCCATGACCACAAAAAATGACAAACTTTCCAAAATTTTCTGTCAATCCCATGATGCGAAGCACCGCTTCTGCAGTACTTGCTTGATCTGCAGGCGCAATCCCATTGTTGCTATCAGCGGCTGTCATATCAACCATAGGAGTCGTAGCCACAGTTGGCTTAATTTTTTCAATCCATTTGTTTATGATTGATAGCGTTAACGTTGGTTTTATCGTTTTAGATAACATCAGCAGGCCACACCATGCGCCCAATGTTTCAACCAGCGCAAACGGAGTTGCAAAATTATATTTTAATTCTTGATACACTTCAGTTAGACCATTGAGCAGTTTTTTCCCTTGCTCATGCTTTTTTTTAGTACAGGAATCATTGTCGCTGGCACAGTCATGAATATCATATCTGGGCTTTAATAAGACAGGGCAAGCATCGGTTACTTTTCCAGAATTATAGTCATGAAGACGAATGGGAAGTCCAAAGAACCCTGCAAAACCTAACGTATCGTAATGGCCTAATGATTCTACCTGTCGACGAAAGGGCTCCGATCGAACATCAATACAGAAGACCAACTGAACATCTGGAGATGTTTGTGGTAATGTATTCATCGTTTTTGCTTCGGTGAGCAGGGGGGCAATTAAAAGAGATTTATAGTTTTCCTCGAGGGTTTTGATACGGTCTATCATGGGATGCTTATGCACTTTGGTGTTGTTGCCGAGACCCTTGGATAAATTGATTGTGGGATTGAGCAGGACCGTAATAATTAATCGAATTGCGATGAAATCAACAAGCATATTGGCATGTTGTCCTGAATGAGTTGATGTATTTTGCCACTCAGTGAGCCACTTCATATAACCAGACCATCCTGGTAATTGTGCTAATGATTGTTTTAAAAACAAAAGCTGGTCTTCACCAGAAATGTTGAGCGCGTCTAAACATTCAATGATTGCATCCTCTGCATGATGAGGTAATTGAATTAACCATTGCTTATGTTGATCTGACCCGCGATGAAGCATCTTGTCGTATTTGGATAGGTCTATGAATGTTGAGTAAAAGCCTTTGTCACTGGCAGGCATTTCTATCACACGCTGACCTTTATCAAAATATGCCCCACACCATTTAATGGTTTCTCGGTTAATGTCATGATAATCACTACCACACTGCTCAAATAAGCATTGTGCTTCATTCAGCGCTTCATCAAAGGGTTTTGATTCAAACCCTTGAAGTGAATTGCATGCAATAAAGGTTTTTAACGGCCAGACAGGTGCTATTGATTGAGCAGCAAGATGAACCATCGTTTGCATATCGATGGCACTGAGTATCTGCTTTTTATCTGTTCTTGTTTTTTTGACTGAACTCATCTTTTCATTACATTGAATAGTCATCGTAAACACTCCTAATATTGATAAGTCTGACGAATTGATGTGATTGTTTTCGGGTGCGGTTGACTACTGTTCAACAAGGCAATGTAACTGCGTTTCCAAAAATCTGTTTTCTGAGCAAATCTTAAGCCGTCTATGTTTAAAAGAATCCATATCATGATGAATCCAATGAATGCCGTAAGATGGAGCGCATTAATGGTGTGATGCACCATGGTGATCGATGGAATTGCTGTTTCAATAAGATGAATACTGCATCCGTAGATCGCGCCAGAAAGTAAAGCTGCAGTGATTGCCAAAAGGTTCTTAAATAAGCTCATTTTTTTCTGTAGCAGGGAATGAGCCACTTGAGTTGAGGCAATAAACGCAAAACCAATCAAAAATGCAGTGGTATTCATTGAAAAAAACGATTTATGACTAAACCACGCAAAACTATAGGCTCCTAGTAATCCGTATGCACATGAGATAACAAACACACTTAATGAGCTGGCGCGGCTTCGACTATCTACTTTTTTGCTTTGCACCGCGGATCCAGCGCTTAAAAAGAGGAACGCTTTAAATAATCCATGCCAAACAAGATGAGCAATAGCGGCAGGAAAAAGACCGAGCCCGCACTGAATCATCATAAATCCCATCTGCCCCATTGTAGAGCAAGCTAACATACGTTTCACATCACTTTGAACGAGCTTCCATAGCGTCCCAAGGATTGCTGAAATGACGCCGAGGCAGAAAATAAGATTCAGTAGTATGGGATGTTCAACAAGCAAGGGTGCAAATCGGACCAAAAGAAACCCACCACCATTAACCAACCCGGCGTGCATAATTACAGAAACGGGGGTGGGTGAATTGAGAGAGCTGGTTAACCATCGATGAAAAGGCCAGAGTGCGGATTGTGTCATTGCTGTCATAATGCACAGGGAAAGTGCGGCCAGCATGGCATGTGAATGAATGGTTTGTTGGGTAATGGTTGAAATTGACAAGCTACCTGCGTCAATATACATCACAACAAGCGCCATCAGGAATAGTGCTGCACCGCCAAACATCGTTTTAAAAGCAAGTTTCCCTGAGTAGGTAGCTGCATCCCATTGTTTTTTATGAATCATTAATGAAATCAACAGTAAATTGCTGGCGCACCATGCCGCAAAAAATAATATCAGGTTATCTGCAAGTGCCATGATCGCAGCGCTGCACGTAATGAATGATAACTTATAAAAATAGGCTTTATAATTCCGGTCTCCTGCCATATAGCGTATTGAGAACTGATGAACAACGGTGCTCACAAAAAAAATGAGCGAGGTCATTAAGAGCCCTAAACCGTCCGCTTTAAATCCAAAAAAATAAACCGGTGTTTTGTCTGCATAACACTGTCCGAGTAATATGAGACTTAAGATTAATCCTATCCCAACGCCTATGGCAGCTAATTGCGCACCCACTTTGGGTTTTTTATTGAATAACACATTAAGTATTAATCCAATCAGCGGGATTATTGTAAGAAACAATGATAAATATGTCATCGAGCTATGGGTCATTAAAAAACTCCTTATTAGTTTTTCTGTTTGTTCTGGTGAAATATAGTAGATGTGTTAATATTAGTAAATTTAAAAATTCTAATCTTTATTATTAGGAAGTCTAATGTCACTTGATACGGTTACACTCCAATGCTTTCTTGCGGTGTCTGATAGTAGAAGTTTTACCAAGGCAGCTGATAGGGTAGGCAGAACACAATCTGCGATTAGCCAACAAATCGCTAAACTTGAAAATTTAGTTGGAAAACCTTTATTTAATCGAGGCAAAGAATTATCCCTCACGACCGAAGGAGAGATTTTTCTTGCCTATGCAAAGCAAATCTACTTACTTCATCGAGAGTCATTAGATCGATTTAAAGAACCTGATCTACAAGGTGAAATTCGGTTTGGATTACCTGAAGATTTTGCTTCTGTTATTTTATCTGATGTCTTAGTGGATTTTTCGAGATTACATCCTCGTATTCTTTTAAATGTTGAATGTGATTTAACAATTAATGTGCTTGAAGGATTTCAGGCAGGAAAATTTGATCTGATTTTAATAAAAATGGCGCCACCCAATGAGGTTTTGCAACAAACCACGATGTGGAAAGAGCCTGTTAAATGGATTGGCAAGCCGGAATTACTTCCTGAAATCAATAAAAATACAGTCGTGCCGTTGGTTTTATCTCCCAAACCCTGCGTATATAGAGAAAGTGCCATTCATGCATTAGAACAATCGGGTATCAAATGGCGACTAGCATACACGAGTCCAAGTTACGCAGGAAAAATGGCTGCAGTCAAAGCGGGTTTAGGCATTAGTATTATTCAAGAAACACTCATCCCAGATTATTTGACTCAATTGGAGTATAAAATACTCCCGCCTATAGCGGATATTCCAATATCATTAATAAAGAAACAAAATGGCAACAAAGTTATTGAATCTTTGGCGTATTTTTTATTAAAAAAATTTCGATCGTTATAACGATGCGTTCAGATAACTCCGTCTTGATAGGTCACATGTTTGGTTCTGTCGCAAAAACTTTCGTGAACGACAAGCGGAGTTATTTTGGGCGAACTTATGCTGCAAGCGCATAGAACTGTTCAAAAATGGTCAACTCATTTGAGTGGGTATGCTGGTTTTTACGCAGCATGTGGTGCAACTCGATGCCTGCTAATGTGGCTTCTACGGAGTGAAAATCCTTGAATCCTCGCATTCCATGAGTGATTTTCTTCACAAATCGGTGATCTTGCTCAATGATGTTGTTGAGGTATTTTATTTGTCTTACCGTCATTTGCAAGGGCAGTCCACCAAACATACATAACAGCGCCAGCGCTAGATTAATTGTGTTGACCCCGGCTTTATTTGCACCACTTTTATCCATCGTAACTTTTTCAGGCAGTCCATTTGAGCCGATCGCTTTGTTGAAAAACGCCCGTGCAGCAGGCTCATCACGCTTCTCTGACAGCATAAAATCAACAGTTCGGCCTTCTTTGTCGACTGCGCGATACAGATAAACACATTTCCCTTTGACCTTAATATAGGTCTCGTCCATACGCCAACTGGACGCTTATGCTGCCAACTCCTCGATATCACGATAGCTCAACGCATAAGCCACATACCAACGCACCAGCATTAAAATAACACTGTCCTTGAAGTGTCCTGCTTGAAGCTAATCATAAAACATCCAAATGCGTCTAAAATGCGCTTAGTCTAAACGGTTCACGGTTTTTTTGCGACAGAACCGACACTTCATGATATTATTAATGATGCAAAGAAAAAGCTTGCAAAACTTCAAGACAAACAAAAGATTAAGATTGGGGAGCTTGCTTGTGAGCATGGGTTGCATCATTTTGATTTAGCCGTTCTTGATGAAGAATTTAATAAATTGGCGACCTCGTTGAAGATGAAAAATCGTTCATGAGTAAATCAATCATCAAGTCCCCGCGCGACAAGTTATTTAGAGCGGCGATGCAAACAACAGCATATTAAGGGGTTATATTGTGGTGAAACGGATTTTCATACGACTTACTATCATGTTTTTTATAATATTGGGACAGCTTGCCCTCGCAGGCGCAAGCGGATTATTATTTAATGTGTCAGCGACAGGAACACCCGCCAATGTGAGTATCACGTTATGTTTAAATGGAAAAGGGGCGTTGAGTTGTCAGACTTATAATGTTTCCGCATTGACGCTGAGCATCATTACCTCGGCCCCTAATCATGTCTATCCGTTGGCTGGAATTAAAATTAACACACCAGGTTATAGTCTAGGTAATCTTGGTTTGGATTGCACTCCTTCTGGCAACGGGTATTGCTTGTTTTCAGTGAGCAACAAGCAACCTGCAACTATTTCCATTAGCGGAGCAAGTGGATATTCTATCAGTGGCACGATTTCAAACCTTACGGCGATAGGCTTAGTGCTGCAGAACAACGGCGGTGATGATTTAACAGTAAATAGTGGGGCTACTACATTTCAATTTGCAACGCCTGTAGCTTATGGTAGCAGCTATAATGTGACGGTATTTCAACAACCCACAGGCTTAACATGCTCTGTTAGCAACGGTTCGGGAGCGAATGCAACAGCTAATGTTACTAATGTGAGTTTAACTTGTGCTCCTGGTTCGTTAATTGCGGCAGGTCAATATTCTAATGGCACAACAAACTACCCCTTATTAGCCAACAGCACGAACGGCGGGGCGACCTGGACTTACAGCATCACAAGCAGCGCACCAACATTGCCTTCAGACTATAGTAATTCTGGCACCTTTAGCGGCGCAAGCTGCAGCGGACTTAACTGCGTTGCAGCAGGTGGATATTCTAATGGCACAACATACTACCCCTTATTAGCCAACAGCACGAACGGCGGGGCGACCTGGACTTACAGTATCACAAGCAGCGCACCAACATTGCCTTCAGATTATAGTATTTATGGCACCTTTAACGGCGCAAGCTGCAGCGGACTTAACTGCGTTGCGGCAGGTCAATATTATAATGGCACAACAAACTACCCCTTATTAGCCAACAGCACGAACGGCGGGGCGACCTGGACTTACAGCATCGATAGCAGCGCACCAACATTGCCTTTAGATTATAGTAATTATGGCCGCTTTAGGGGCGCAAGCTGCAGCGGACTTAACTGCGTTGCGGCAGGTGAATATTATAATGGCACAACATACTACCCCTTATTAGCCAACAGCACGAACGGCGGGGCGACCTGGACTTACAGCATCGATAGCAGCGCACCAACATTGCCTTCAGATTTTAATGAAGGCTACTTTAACGGCGCAAGCTGCAGCGGACTTAACTGCGTTTCGGCAGGTGGATATTATAATGGCGCAACAAATTACCCCTTATTAGCCAACAGCACGAACGGCGGGGCGACCTGGACTTACAGCATCGATAGCAGCGCACCAACATTGCCTTTAGATTATA
>CANNJI010000110.1 GCA_947504875.1 Legionellaceae bacterium | reverse complement strand
TAGACGTATCGCGATCGGCCCTATTATATTTCATTAGTTCGCGTGAGTTAAGCTGATAGGCGCTGTCTATGGAGGTCAAATTTTTCTTGTTTCCCGTGGTACTTTTGTGTCGTTTGTACGTTAGCACCCCTAATTGATGTATATCATTTAGCAGTTCTTCTGTTTCTGAAATTCTTTCATTTAGCTCAATCTCTTCTTGTGCGTGCACTGTATCCGCATAAGCATGCATCAGTTTATAAACATGCTCGCGATATAAGGAAAGAAGTGGTAAGCCATAATTAAAATAGTCCGTCGTATCAGGTGCTTTATTGTCAAGATGTGAAAAATAACCTATCAACCACCCGATTTGAATTGCCATTTGATTAATAACATAATGATCAGAAAGACCATTAAGCTCTTTTCTCCACTCAGAGCATTTCTGTGCCCCAACAACTAACATCAACTTTGTTAATGTCTCATTTGAGCAAAATAATTCTGTTTGCTTTTCAAGGCGAACGTTTTTAGTGTTCGATTGCCGATGGGTGCACAGTTCCTCTAAAATATCTAAGATGACACGTCCTAAACGCATCGTTTGCGCAACAATACTACCAGGGGTATTGTTACGTAAAGTGCCAAGATTAGATATTTTTTGTTCGTGCTTTTTTACTGTGCTATTAATTGGATATTGGTTAAAGTGATCATATGAAGCATAGGCTTGATGTTTAATTAGCTCGATGAGCATTGGCTCAATTTTTTCTGCATCATGTACGGTATGCAATGCTGTTATAGTACCAAGATAAGCACAAAGGTGTGCTGCAAGTGATTCATGAATTTGCATTAAATTTTCTTGCATTAACGGTGTTTTCAATGCTTCAAGAAAATAACAGCAGCTTTCCATCGTGCCATGCTCAAGATCAGTCAAAGAAAAGGAAAAGTTATCTTCAAGTTTTCCATAATCGACATGATGCAACATAGGTGCTTTATAATTTATCATTCTATACTCATTGAAGACCGACCTACTAAGGCAGTTGGTTATCCGTTTCTTTCCTAAGGGCCAACCTAACTTTTTTTAGTTCAGCTTCTGAAATCAATAAATTCGTTTTAAGAAAATATCGTTCTTTCCTTAGTCTAATCAGATTTTTTCTGCCCACTAACTTACAAACAATCGTCGTTACTGTTGATACGGCAAGGGTGTATCCCGTTACCATTATTTCTAACTCAAACACGAGATAATCCCTGTAAAACACATTGCTATGATGCGTTAAATGATATTATTTTTTGCTCTGTAATTTTTTAATAACATCAAGCGGTAACTTCGTTACCTTTTGAATGAATACGGGATCAGAGCCTAAATCCAACATATTTTGCGCAATCTCAAGTTTTTCTTCAAGTTTTCCTTTGATTTCAGCTTCTTCTCTTGTTCTCTGAGCCATACTCATAATCGTGTCCTCCACATTGGCTGGTATTTGGTCATGAATTTCAGATAGAAAATCATCAATGGTTCGATTTTCTTCATCAAGATTAATAATATACCTTAACAATTCTACCACAAGTTTGTTGTTTTTTACATTGATCAAGCGGTTAATATTAGGCGCAATTTTCTTGAATTCAGCGGTTAAATGCTGTCGAAAGCGGTTCCTCATGATGAATTCAAGGGTGCCTGACCAGACACGTGATTGAAGGGCTTCATCTGGAATTGTATTGACATCAATAATTGGGAAAGATGAAGTCCATAGGAAGTGTAATAAACTGAGTGAAACGTGTTATATTTTGTAGTATCCTGTGTTCAAATCAATATTACTGTGACCACATAAAATGAGCAAATGTTATCGTGTTATTTTTCAAACTTACGAGGAATCTGACCCTGATGATGTTGTTCATGAGGCTCTAATTATAGACTCCAAAATTACAGTACCCACTAATTGTTTGGATTTTACGATGGGTATTGAAAAGCAGCTTTCAATAGTCGGTCGAATTCAGGGCCATGTTTTAAATGAAAAACTGGCATTACTTGCTGACATGCAAGACCGCCATTGCCCGATCTCTAGCTGTACGGGTAACCTTGTAAAATGTGGCAAGCAAAAATCACCATTTCATGATGTTTTCACTGATCATATGGTTTTGATGCAGCGCTTTAAATGTAATAATTGCGGCCATGAGACACCATCAACAGCAAAAATGATTGTTGGAACTATTCAATCAGGCGAGTTACAGAAGATTCAATCTAAATTGGGAGCAACCCATACGTACCGTGAGTCTGAAGAGCTATTTTCATTATTTTCTGGTTTAGATCGAAAGATCAATAATCATGACCGTATAAAACAGGTTACGGAAGCGGTTGGTGAATCTATGGCGGAAATATCAAAGCATGAAAAGAAGGTGGCTGTGGCTGAAGAAGCGAGGGAACTAATTTTAAATGTTGATGGTGGGCACATTAAAACGACGGACCAGAATGCCCGCAGTATGGAGGCTATGGCTTCTGTCATTTATCGGCCAGAGGCTATTCAAGCAAATAGCAAAGATACACGCAACCATTTAACAAGCAAAAATTGCGCTGCTTCAATTTTAAATGACAATCAGGAACAGTTCATTTCGGCAACGATCATTGCTGCATTAAAGCAAGGTTTAGGGAGTAAAACCCACGTCACTGCGCTGTGTGATGGGGCTCAAAATTGTTGGAGTGTTGTGGAAGCAATAAGGCCGTTGGCTGGTTCAATGACATGTATTTTGGATTGGTTTCATATATCCATGAAAATGAGTAATATTGCATTACCTGAGAAATTGAAAGCTAAGTTTCTACGGATCAAATGGCATTTGTGGCGTGGGAAAGTTGATAATGCATTGACTAGACTGACTCAGTTAACCGAAGAAGCCCTTGCTGAAAAAGCCGTTGATAAGATCAACGCATTTCATACCTACATTAAGAATAATCGAGATCGCCTGGTTAACTATCGCGAACGTCAAAAATACGGACTTGTTTTTACCAGTAATTTGGCAGAATCAACAGTGGAAAGTTTAATTAATCGACGGTGTAAAGGACAGCAACATATGCGCTGGTCCAGGGAAGGGTTGAATCCTTTATTACAAATCAGGGCCGCCTTAAACAGCAAGGGAGAATGGGAAAGTAAGTGGAGAACAGCAGTCTTGAATGCCTTATAAATATACACGAATCACTTTGTTTATTACACTTACTGTGTGGTTTGCCGTGTTGCACCTGCAAACAAAGCGCCTTGTTCTTGTAAATCAATTTGGGTCGCATGTAATTTTTTTTGTGTGTCTTGTATGGCTTTTGTTTGCTCATGTATGCCTGAAGTGATGAGCGCTTCTGCCGCATCTGCTTTCTTCATTAATAAGGTCGCTTCATTTTTTAATGGGTGGGGCAGGGCGCTTGTTATAGAAGGGGTCTCTTGAGATGCATAATCAATGAGGCTACCCGCACCTACACCGATTAAAATGGGTACGATAACATCACTTGCGCTGGTTGCTATTGCTGTAACAATGAATCCGATAAGCATGACTTTCTCCATGGGTTGTGTGTCGCTTTGTATATACAATCAGGCAAAAGAAAAATAATCCCTTTTTCTCATTTGCTGTTGTGGGCTTGAGTTTAATCAACAAAACGAGATGTGTCACGGTTTTTTAAAAGGGCGCTCGACCCCAAGAGATATCTTACAAAAAGTTAAGACATCGCTCGTATCGTGCGTGATGCTAAAAAGTTATACTTCTTTACATAAGGAAGACATGGACTGTCTGGCAGGATGCCACCACAAATAGCGTAGCACAATGGACGTGCTTCGCTGTGGGTGTTCAAACTATTGGAATGGTTGCCCATTGGTGTCAAATTTAGGCATCTGGCGAAAGGTATGATATTGTTTTTTTAAACATTTATCGTATGTGTGGCGAATTTCTAAATCATTAGAATTTGAAAATTAGTAATTCGCCAACATAGGTGAGTCGGTGATTAAAGAACAAGTGAAAATTAATGAGTTTCTTGTTGCCCACATACCCACACTATAGCTTCACTTAGCCGAAGGTTGTTACGCTTCGCATGGATATGTGGACAAAAGAAAATCTTATCTTTGAGGAAGACCAAACAAAAAAATCATTTTAAACATTATCAAAAACGTTCGTTTGTGAGTGGGGTTTTATAATGGGTTGTATATTATAATAAAACTGCGCCACGACTGGCTTCTGAAATTCTCAATAACCATTCTTGATATTGGTTTCTCAATGCATTATACTTTATATGAGTTTTAAGAATAAGGACAGTCAGTCGATGCCAACGATTAGTTCATTTTACGGAATTTTAATTCAAATGTTTTGGGGTGACCACGCACCGCCACATTTTCACGCATTATATGCAGAACATGAAGTTCTGATTGATATTCATACATTTGAAGTAGTTCGTGGATCGATGCCTCGCCGGGCATTAGCTTTAGTACTGGAGTGGGCATTTCAACATCGTGCAGAATTACTGGAGGATTGGACATTATGCGAACAAAATCAGTCACCAAAGAAAATCTCGCCCCTGGAATAGTGTGCACTGCTCCTTGGCGATTAACGAAAGTTAAACCATTGGCGAATTATGTGCTTGAAGTTGAATTTAATGATGGTGCTCATGGCGTTGTTGAAATGATTCAACTCATCATGAGTGATCGCGCGGGCGTTTTTGCGGCACTTAAAGATCATGACCTATTTAATAAGGCTCATCTTGAATATGGAGTGCTTACGTGGCCTGGAGAAATTGATTTAGCACCAGATGCAATGCACGACGCAATTAAATTAGAAGGTCGTTGGATTTTACAATAGAGGATTTATCATGCTGGTTGGCTATGCACGCGTATCAACGGTAGATCAAAATTTAGATCTACAACTTTCTGCATTAAAAGATGTCGGTTGTGAAAAGCTTTATCAAGATCAAATATCAGGCACTAAGGCAAACCGACCCGGATTGGATATGGCTCTTGAAGTCTTGAGAAAAAATGATACATTGGTAGTTTGGAAGCTCGATCGATTGGGTCGTACTGTCAAAGGATTGATTGATTTAGTCAATCAGTTACATCTAAAGGAAATCAACTTCAAAAGTATTACCGATAATGTTGATACATCTACACCATCAGGCCGATTTTTTTTCCATGTTATGGCGAGCCTTGCGCAAATGGAGCGTGAATTAATGGCTGAAAGAACCAAGGCGGGATTAGCCGCGGCTAAAGCCAAGGGGCGAGTTGGTGGTCGTAAAAGGAAAATGACTCAAAGTAAGATTGAATCGGCGAAGCAATTACTCGCCTCCGGTACGCTACCCAGAGACGTTGCACAAAACTTGGGTATATCGATACCAACTTTATACCGCTGGATTCCTGCTTCAAATAATTTAACTTAAAATGACCCAATTCCGCAATTTTTTATACTTGAGCTGGATAAATGACGCTCTATATGTTATCATTTATGATAACAGCACAGCAAAAAGAATTGCATACTATGAATTGGAAAGTTGAATTTTTTAACGAATCGGTTGAAAACGATATTCTAAGTATGCCACCAAAGATGCAAGCTCGAATGATTAAATTATTAGAGCTTATTGAAAAACATGGCGCAAATTTGGGATCACCTCATACAGAGCCGATGGGCGATGGTTTATTCGAAGTCCGAGCAAAAGCTCAAGAAGGTATAGGTCGGTCGTTATATTGTTACATGAAAGGGCGTCATATTATGGTGTTGCATGCCTTTGTAAAAAAAGGTCAAAAAACACCAAAAACAGATCTTGATTTAGCAAAAAAGAGGAAAGGGGAGGTTGAACGGCGATGAGCATTCAAAACTTGAAAAATAAAGCACTACAGAGTCCGGAAGTAAAATCTGCGTATGATTTACTTGAAACGGAGTTTGCATTAATTGATGCGTTGATTACTATGCGAAAAAAATCTGGATTGACTCAAGAAGAAGTGGCTCAAAAACTGGGGACTCAAAAAAGCAATATTTCACGCCTTGAGAAAGGTTCAGGCAACCCAAGTTGGAAGACATTGAAAAATTATGCGGATGCGTGTGGTTTTGAAATATCAATGAAATTAAAAAATAGGGGATTGGCTTCATCTAACCATAGAAATTAATTTTCCTTAACCCTATCAATTGAATCTAATCTTTGTGATACCTGGTTATGACAAATTAAAATAGAAATCATGCGATAGTGGTTTTTAGCTTATTGCGCATCTCTCACAAGGGTATATTCATGTGAGATTAAATAATCAGCCTTGAAATTGTGTGTATAGTGTGTATAATTAGAGATATGAAAAGCGCAGAAATAATAAAAATAATTGAACGTGATGGTTGGGTACAATGTCACCAGAAGGGAAGTCATTGTCAATTTAAACATCCCACCAGAAATGGCCGGGTGACAGTTCCTCATCCTAAAAAAGATTTACCTATAAAAACGGTATACAGTATTTTTAAACAGGCAGGTATTAATAAGGAGGATATAAAATGAGATATCCTGTAGTAATACATAAGGACGAGCTTAGTGATTTTGGTGTGAGTATCCCTGATATTCCCGGATGTTACTCCGCTGGGAGTACTTATGATGAAGCATTAACTAACACAATTGAAGCGATTGAATGCCATTTGGAAGGTTTGTTAATGGATAGCGAGTCTCTTCCTGTTGGATCAACAATTGATCGATGGATTAATGATGAAGAGTTTCAAGGTGGTGTATGGGCATTTATTGATATTGATTTAAGCCAAATATCGGGCAAGGCAAAGCGCATTAATATTACTATGCCAGAGCGCGTTTTAAGTCTCATCGATCTGTATGCAAAAAATCATGCGATAAAAAATCGCTCTTCTTTTTTATCAGATGCAGCACTTAGCTATATGGATAGTCATAAGTAATACTGAAGCGAATTGCTCAATCAAATATATAGTCTGATTATTAAAATAATCAGACTATAGGGGTGCTTCATAGTAAAATTCGATAATCAATATTAAATACTTCTGCAATACGCTTGGCAAGTTCCTTTCCAATACTGCGACGACCATTCTCAATTGCAGAAAGATTCGTTTGTGTAATATTTATTTTTTTTGCGAATTCAATTTGACTCAAACCCTCCCTACCTCGCAAACCTTTTAATAAAGATCCCGATTCACCATATTCACTAATAAGATCACAAAACACATCTTCTATTGATAAACAGCCATCTTTCGCTTGCGGTAATTTATATCTATCAATCACGTCAATAGGAACAGCATAATGCGCTCCATGCCATGTAATCATTGCAACCTTTTCAATATGGTGCATTTTCGTGTGTGCCGACATAGTACACCTCCGTAATTTTTAATTTTTTATTTATAACTTCCCAGCAACATACATAAGTTGGCTTTCCTTTTTTTAAATGACAATGTCGTTTGTCACCAGGCAATCCGTGTAACTTGCTGTAATTTTTCCAGCCTTCGCCAGGTTTGGGGCCATTAAGTTCAAGATCACGCAGCAAAAGAAACAATGTAGCGCGAACTGACTTTGGAAGCAGTTTTATTTTTTTTCCTACTTTTGTAGGTATTTCAATTTTCCAACTCATGATCAAATAATATATCATTAATTGGTATATGTCAATAACGCACTACATAACGTACTACGTGGTTTGGGCGACAAAGAACGATTGCTCAAAATAAAACACAGATTATTCTATCCAATTCTAGACCCCTTCTTTTTGTAGGGCATAAAACGGACGTTTTTTTAGTTCATAATTGGTTGTATAAATGTCCGGGTATATTACACTAATAATGATCAAAAAATTCATACCAAACACTTTTTTTAAACATCACTGGTTTTGCTCATGAAAATCGTTGCTTATTTACGTATTTCAACCGG
>CANNJI010000109.1 GCA_947504875.1 Legionellaceae bacterium | reverse complement strand
ATATACCCAATCAACTTCAAAATGCTAAGTTTTCAGCAATTGGAAGTTGTCATTAATTCGTCCATCCAGACTATTTCCAATACTTGGCAGGATATCATTAAAAAAACCATTTATTGCCTCTTTAAAATCTTTAGGCCCTTTGAAAAACCGATTATTCCTAACCTGTTCATTCATAACTTTCCATAATCGTTCTATCGGATTAAGATTAGGACTATAAGGCGGTAAAAAATGAAGTTTTATATTACATTTTTTGGCATATTCAGGAAGCAGTGATGACCGGTGGTATCCAGACCTGTCTAAAATCAAATGGACTGTTTTTGTATCGTATTTTTCTCGAATTTTATCCATGAAATTCATGATGGATTCCGCATTAATTGTTTCATATTGTGATGTGATTGCTTCAGCAATATGTCCCAATTGAATAGCACCAACAATGTTTAAACGAGTACGGCTAGCTGTTGTTCCAACATGCTTTGTTTTGCCTGTCCTAATCCAACCATAAGCCAATTTGGTTGCTTGTGTCGGATGTACTGCATCAATAAACAAAATAGGCTCTTCATCGCCAACCTGTTGTTTTAATTCGTTATATTCTGCAATAAATTGCTTTTGTAATTCGGCGTCAGCTTTATGGGGTAAGCCTTTAGGCTTTTTGTAACTAAAGCCATTGCGATGGAGCCATTTATGCATGCCTGGAATTGTATAAGCCACTCCGTACCGCTCTTTCACGTACAAAATAATTTGATGGTTATGGTGGTAAAGATTTGCTTCCAGATGAGCAATTAATTCCTGCGCTTGTGTGTTATTCAATTGCTCCAAGGAGCCACCACTTTCATTTTTTAACTTACCCGCTTGATAATCTTGTATGTGTCGAATAATTGTTGATTGATGAAGACGAAGTGCTTGGCTTATTTGAGGGACAGTCCAGCCTTCCGAACGCAATAAAATCGCTTTGATGCGATCACCTTCTTTTCTGGTCTCGCAGGCCTGATGTTGCACTTCTAGTGTTGTTTTCTCTTCTGCTGTTATATGGAGTCGTTTCATGCAACATAGGATGATCCCATTTTTTGTTCAATGCAAGCATTTTGAAAGATCATGGGTATATTTCTCAACCCTGATTTTAATCAATTTGCGTTTAAAAATTCAAAAGTTGTCGTTTCACACATTTTTCTCACATGAAACCCATTGAACCAACCGCTAATTGTGTGCAATAATACAACACATTATCCTGTTTAGACATCCATTATGCTAGGCTTTTCTCATCCTATTCAAAAAAAAATTAAAACGTCTCATCCTCACAATGGCGATCGATTCATCCCCGACAGGCCAACATCAGAGGATATTGATGTATTCACCTCCGGCCGTACGCCATTACCCGCAACACCTTTTGCTAATTATTTGCATTCAAGCCTTTTTGATATGACTCCCACAGCGCTCTTCAACAGAAGACTCTTCTCGTATACGGGCTTAAGTAGGAAACAACACCTCAATACCAACCGTTTATTCAGCCCCAAAGACGTAGAAATCACTACCGATGCCCCCTCACGTAAGGCTTGGCTACAACAAACCACAATACTCGACGCACCTGGCATTCCACTCGATTTTTATCTTAATTTATTATCCTTTTCAACTGCAGGACGAATGATGACAGCAGTTGAATCAGAAGATGAGGCCAATTCATTTCAAATTGCAAGCGTATTCACTACGCAAGGATTAAAGGATAAGGATAAGGATAAGCAGCTTGTATTATTTGACCCGATTCAACATACACCGGGTGCGGTTGCGGCTCTTGGAGACGATGGTGTTATTTCAGGATGGAGTGATGGGATATTAAGAAAATATCAGTTTGACGGAAAGACTGCTCCCTCACAAGAATTCTACATTACAAGATATGCAAAAATTAATGCCCTTGTGGTATCAAGCCCACACACATGTCTTATTGGCACTGCCCGTGGTGATCTGAGCCTTGTTGATTTTAGAACACCTCATGCTATCAATGCAGCAATTAATGTAAATGAGCAACCCGAAGCGCACGAACAAATCGCTGGACTCGCTTTTAATGGTGAACATTACGTAGCAACAGGCGCTAACGATAACAAAGTTAAAATTTGGGATCTGCGACACCTCGATGCCCCCCTGTTCACTAACCATAGTCACAGCGCCGCTATAAAAGCACTGGCATTTGATCCGCTCTCAAAAAATCATTTAATTTCAGGCGGTGGTACAGCCTGCTGTTGTTTATACTCATCGAATATAACGACCCAAACAACAGGACTATTGGTGAATACAGGCTCCCAAGTCACAGGTGTGCACTGGTTCCAAGATGATCCTCGTTATTTAGTTACTGGCCATGGATACAATCAAAGTGCTGTAAAATTATGGCATAGGAAAAATGATACGTTCACCTTGGCGTATGATAGTAAAATATTAACCAATGAAACGAACCGAATACTTTATTTGGCAGGATCACCAAGCAACAATGATATTGCCGTTGTTGACAGCAACGAATGCATTCGATTTTTTAAGCCCATAGGACTCAAATCCAGTGTAAAAAACAATGCATCCAATGAACGCTATCCTACCATGCTCCCTGGGGGCCCAACCATTCGTTAATTTATCGTGCCAGACAGTTGACTTGATGATCGATTAAGCGCGCTAAACTCGCTACGCTCAGACACAGCGCGCTTACCGCTTCATCAAGTCAACTGTCTGGCACGATAAACGTCGTGAAAAAAATCACTTCTATAGAACTTCCGATGTGAATGCAGTAATCGGAATTGGGCGATATTTAATGCATGATATATCCAATTCCATGATCATAAGCCAATCTTAAAAGCTTCAAATTAGCTCCCCGTGGATGTACGGCTCCTCTTTCCCATTTTTGGTAGGTGGAAGGAGTAACGTTTAATATTTTAGCCATAACGGATTGACTTAGTTTTTCTTTAGATCTCATGGCCTTAATTTCCGATGGAGCAAGATCCACAACAGCACTCAAGCCTAATGCTTCAATTTCTTTAATGGTAATCTGACTCAAACCAAGGTCGTGGGCCGTTTCCAGCATTGCATCAATAATACCGCTCTTATTCATTTTTCACCTCAATCAATGTACCCTTTTTAACTAATCGCATGATGTTTTCATCCGAATAGGCAAACAATGATGTTGCCAGTATTTTAATTGCTTTTTCTTCATTTGGGGCAATATTGCTTTTTGCATTTTTTTCAAATCCATAGACAAAAAAACAATTTTTTCCGCTTTTAAATGCCACAATTGTTCTAACACTACCGCTTTTCCCTCTTCCTTTATTGGCTATGCGTTTTTTGATAACGCCGCCACCGTAATTGACTTCATAGTTTTCAGCAGCTATTTCTTTGGCAGCTAATAACAAAGATTCATCACTGACTTCATTTTTACTAGCCCATTTCGCAAATAATTTTGTTTTTATTGTTTTCATGAAGAACCTATGTATAGTAATAATTACTATAGCAAATATTGCTATACATAACAAGTGTTTTTACACTTGAATGGGAATTATGAATTTTTAGGGTATACCTCAATGTGCCCCTGTTCTCACTTGAGACTGTATTTATTTTTCAGTGAGTTACAAGTTAATGATGAAATTTTCGCGTAGAGGAAAAATACACATAACTTGATACAACGTGATGGCTTTCAAGACCATCCCCCCCCGTCATAGCAACAGGCCCTGCGGTAAGCCACGCGTGAGCCATCGTATTACCTTTCGAAACCTGCGCATTTTTTTCTATACCAATATAAAAGACATAGGGGATACGATAGCGTCTACACCAAAATTTGGCCACCATCGCTTGCGTTAAACAACTTGATTCCCAGGGTGTATATTTCGCGGCTAATCGAACAGAACGCCCTATGACACAGGCTTGATAGCGCTGTTTGTCTGATACGCATGTTGAGAGGATCACGTTTTTTTGGAATGAGCCAAAATAATGCGTTAGATATTTTAAAGGGAACACGTGGATTGCAGCTCGCGCCAAGCCACACAGCACAATATTCATAAAAAAAAGAACTTTATATTTAAACCGTAACCGAAAAAACGACACTGCTTTTTTTTGAAATGACATGTTGATTCAAGGTTGATTGGTATATGATGAGTGTACACAAATGGAGGCTGTTGGGTGAACAAAAATATTGAACTCACATTAATTTTAAATGTGCTGAGAGACGGATGTCTTGCACAAGAAGCACTCCTTGACCCCAGCATCAACTGGCCCTTATTTTACAAATTGACCTGTCGTCATCGCGTTTGGCATCAGGTAAATCAGGCCGTTAAGCCTCACGCACCTGTTGTTCCCATTGCAGCTACACTAGCACACCGATGCGAAAAGGATACCCCGCGTATCTTAATCACCGCAAGCGAAACAACACGCATTGCCCGTGAGTTAACGCAACAAGCCATTGAACATTGCTTTGTCAAAGGCACCTTATTGAATGTACAGGTGTATGGGGGGCTTAACACAAGGCCCTGCAAAGATATTGATATTTGGGTTAATCCAACAACCTACACCCATGCGGTTACTGCCCTTGAATCCTTGGGCTATGAAAAACAATGGCCCAAGTATGCATTAACCGGGTTTAAAGCAGCTTGGTATATGCGCCATAAACACGACATGGCCTTTTACCATCCCCAACACAAGGTTCAAGTGGAGTTACATTTTCGCTTGAGTTACCCAGGCCTTCCGTTTTTTCCGCTACAAGACATACCGCTACAACACATCACACTCTTTAATACCCCGGTACTCGCACCCGAGAATAACGTCCATGTATTGTATCTCATGATCCACGGGGCAACCCATGGCTTTATCCGTTTACGTTGGTTACACGACATTGCGTTATTCATTCACACGCAGCAATGCGACTTAAACCATGTTTACGACTTGGCAAAAAAGATAAAATGCGAGCATGTTGTTGAGCAAGTATTGCTCTTAATTCATGCGTTTTTTAACATTGAGCAACCCACCATGGCCCGGTTAATAAAAAACCCGAGCAAACGCAGCATCCGATTAGCCCGAATGGCAACAGCATTTATTACCGGAGACTATGAAATGAGCGATGGCCTCAAAAACATCAGGCTCTTTTTTAAGTACCGGGTGTATCTAGCAACATTAGCCGTGAAGGGGCAAACGCTGCGTACAATCTGGGGTGATTTATTTAAAATTGATGTCTTGTTCAACGCCTTAACACTGCCAACAGCCCTCTCCTTTCTCTATTACCTGATTTACCCTGTATGGGTCATGAAGTATCTTGTAAAAAAAACTGGAATAATCAAATCATCCAAGGCACAATAATCAGCAAGAGGATCTTAACACCGTATAGAACAAGGACTTGTTATGAAATTACGACTATTAACCTGCATGCTACTCACCTCCATGGCTGCGCCTGTGTTCGCAGACGAGACGCATCAACTTCCTATAGATCTGTATTTATTACAAGAAGCCTATTGGCCCCCCCCCTATTTAGGCGCAGGGCAAATGACTGTTACACCAACAGCTGATGGCGGCGGTATTATTTATATCAATTTGGAGTATTATACCACAACAGATGGGAGTTGCGGAACACTACAGACGAATCCCATTGTAAGCATTGCTCAAAATTTTGGAGGTACAACTTTATTAGCAAACCATCCCTATACAACAACTGGCGCATCAAATTACTTTGTTTTTGTTACGAACAGTAATCCTCACACCACCGATGTGAAGTTTTATTTTTCTACAAATGGAACAACAGCACTCGGAAACAAAAGTGACTGCGTTCCTCTCTCTCAAATGACATGTACTGGTTCAACTTGCGATTTTGGTAACCCAGTTGTTTGGAGCTGGACACCATAACCCCACCATTTAAACATTGAACAACTCAAACACCTGGATCAACGCCAGCAACTGGCTTACTGAGTTGTGTGAGCCGTATGTTTTTTATTCAACCAATATAACCCTGATGGATTGGCTCAAAGCGCATGTCCATCAGGGTTTAAATACAGATGCGCTTAAACGATATGTGAAAGCCTTATACCAGCCTTTTGCGTGCGTCATTGTCAATCGCCTAACCCAACAAATAATACTCATCAGAGATCATTTTGGTTTAGAACCCTTCTATTATTCATTGAATTCAACACCCAAAACCCAATTCTACTTTGGGTCTACCCTGCCTGATATATTGAAACACATTCAAACTCCAGTACATAATGAACACCAGATCACGCAACTGCTCATGGACGTTTCTAGCGGTAGTCTTGAATATACCGACGAAACCTATTACGAGAACATCTATCGTGTTACACCTGGGCATATCCTAACCCTATCGCTTGAAAAAAACACGGTACAACGCGAGGCCTATTGGGTGTTGCAACCCGGAAGCCCAAGGATTCGTTATGCTACCGATGCCGAATATGACGCGCATTTTGCGTTTCTTTTAGAAGAAGCCATCCACGTGAGTACTCAAACCGACACCTCACGCATTGCACTTGAATTTAGCGGGGGCTTAGACTCCTCAACCCTCCTAACGGCAGTGCATCATCAAAACATGGCTCCTCACTTATTCATGCATGTGGGGGAGAACACAGACGAGCGTGCGTATGGGGATCAATTGCTGCATGAGCTTAACGCAACACATCCCATACACTATGTTCATGCGGATGCGTTTGACCTGATTGCGGTTTTAGACCAATGTAAGCAATGGTTTGCCGGTGGTGCCCCCTATGTGTTTTTTATGTTGGCACACAATATTCACCAGGCCGTACGCCAACAAGGGTGCAAGGTATTACTTTCAGGATTTGGCGGCGATGAATGTGCCTCCTCCCATGCGCCGTTGCGCACCTATGGCGCAGACGTAGGATACAAACACCTAAGAGCAACATTACCAGCAAGCACCATGTCTCGTCACCTTATCCGAACACTCACTTTAGCCCATCCACGCTTGCTCTACGCCTTACAACGCATCAAAGCCATCACGCCTATCAAGCAAAAACAACTGAATGTGCTTTACAAACCGTATAATTCACTGCAAGAAAGAGAACAAGATTCTCTGCAAGGCGCTTTGAGTTATCACATACGTATGCGAATTGAATACAGCGCGGTTGTTGCAAAACACATGGGGTTTAGCTATCAATACCCGTTATTATACCCGCCACTCGTTGAGTTTTGTTTTGCGCTCCCCCCCGAACAAAAACGACGCAAATCTCAAAATCGCTTGCTGATGCGCAGATATCTGGCGCAAAAAAATGGGTCGGATTTATTTCATGCGCACAAGAAATGCGGCCATATTTTTGCAGGAACCCTGCCCAAATGCCAAACCGTGTATCAGCAGGGTCAACTGAATCATGCCTTTGAACACTTGCCTTACCGTAAAAATTATGATTACATTACTAAAAATAAATTAGTCACACACGACGAATTGCTTCATCTTAACATCATGCGGTATATGTTTAAAAAGGACTTCTTATGACCGATGCTTGCCAAACAACACGTGAACTCAAAGAAAAAAACGACGCTTCATTGCTGCCTCACTATCAAAAACCAAAAACCTCTTTATTTTTAGACGATGCCACACTCATTCAAGGTGGTGGACCTAATCCATTGGAGAGCCAAGGCGGCGGATATTTAAACTCTTAACAATAAACCATCCATGGCTAGTCATCCTGATTCATTCACGGCCGTTGGACTAAACGTTCAATTAATTTGGCAAACTTTACCTATTCCCAATACGCATGAATCAACCCACGCAGATTGAGTCCATATACTGCTGTAAAGTTTTTTAATCGGGTTAAGTTTGAAAATAGAACAGCTGTATAAAAAGGTTGTTTACTCGGTTATAAAAGGCTCTTGCAAGGGCCATCCACATTATCCAAACT
>CANNJI010000108.1 GCA_947504875.1 Legionellaceae bacterium | reverse complement strand
GCTAGTACGATATTATTTTTCTGCGTTAACTCATCGATTACCTTTTGTTCGCGACGCCGGAATCCCTCTTCACCCTCAACATCAAATATCCAGGCAATATCAGCGCCCGTGCGGTCTTCAATCACTTCGTCCGAATCATAGAACTCAAGTTTGAGCTCTTTCGCCAAAGTACGGCCTATTGTGCTCTTTCCCGCTCCCATAGGCCCTATAAGAAATATGTTACGTACTTTAACTATACTCATTTTTAATTACTTACCTCATCAACTAAACATAGAAAATCCAGAAAAAATCCCTATGTGTGATTATATACCACTAATTATAATAATGAAGTGGCTCTACAAATTATATTCCGATAATCGTTGCGAGCATTGGATTCAAAATGCTTGCAACGATTACTTATATCCCGCGGACGCCAAATTCTCTTCTATTATCCGGGGAGTAATGAAAATGAGCAACTCCTCATTTCTTTTTCTAGTCTGTTTGCGGCTAAATAAATGCCCAACTATCGGTAACGTGCCTAAAAATGGCACACGCGCAACACTATTATTTTTAGCATGCTTGTAAATGCCCCCCAAAACAATGGTCTGTCCATTATTTACCAGAACACTGGTTTCAATGGACTTGGTTAATACAATCGGTACGCCCTGCACTCGTCGACCCGAATCCGAATCTTGATTAATTAACAAATCCATCAGCAATTTACCATCGGGCGTAATTTGCGGCGTTACCTTTAAGCTTAACACAGCTTTTTTAAACGCGACTGCAGTGGCGCCACTCAATGTTGCTTCCTGGTAGGGAATGTCTTCGCCTGACTCAATCATTGCTGGTTGTTGATTGGTTGTCATCAACCGCGGGCTTGCAACTATTTCAGCTCGACCTTCACTTTCAAGTGCCGACAACTCCAAATCGAGTAACACATGATCACCTAACTTTGCCAACGCAATGCCTATCGATGCAGGTGATGCATCAAAGGGGATCGCACCTAAATCTAGATTTAACCGCTCTGAAACAGGTGTGTCAGCAGACGCTATTCCATTGGCTATTTTATTTGCTGCATCTATTGTACCACTTAAATGAGTAGAATTTGAGACTCCCCAACGAACACCGAGATCTTCGGCACAATCCTTCATCATATTGACTATTCTTGCTTCGATAACCACTTGCTTAATTGGAACGTCGAGTCGTTTGAGCCACGTTTTGATTTCATGAATTTTAGCGCCTGTATCTTGCAACCAAAGGGTGTTTGTTCTGGCATCTACGCTTAGTGTGCCACGATCCGATAATAACGAACTGCTTTTATCTTTTAATATCATTGCAATATCAGACGCCTTTGCATAGTTAATTTGCAAAAACTCCGATTGTAATGGGATAAATTTTTGCGCCGTCAATTGATTTTCCAGCACGGCATTTTCACGTTGAGCAATGGTTGCAGCTTTGTCAATTAAAAGAATATTCCCAACCTGTCGTTTATCCAGCATTTGTGTAGTTAAAATAATATCAAGTGCCTGATCCCAGGGAACTTCATTTAAATGAAGCGTGATATTCCCACTAACTGCATCGCTGACCACAAGATTGGTATCCGTAAAATCTGCAAGCATTTGCAATACCGCTCTGACTTGAATGTCTTGGAAATTCAGCGTAATTGGTTTGCCGTTAAATCGTTTATATTGTGTTGATTCATTTGCCAGCAATTGACCATGGGAAATAAACATGCCTAGTAAAAAAACAATTAATTTATACAACAATAACTCCTTGATTAAGGCAACTCCCCACGTCCTCCTGAGTGATCGGTATCGTACCAAATCACGGAGATGCTCAGGATGACAGTACGGAGTCCACTAACTCCGCAAATTAATCGTGATGGTTTCATTCTCAAACCCATAGGCATTTTTGACTGCCTGTTCTATTTCACTAAAAGCATCTTGTATGCTCAAAACCCGCCCGCTTCCTAAATCATCTCCGACCTTAATTTTGGTCACCAAGCCTCCGGCATGACTGATCAAAGCCCATATTTTTGTCCCTTCTTTTAACACGCCAACAAAATACAATGAATCCAAGGGTTCATCTTTAAACGATGCTGATATGTGTTGAAATGGACTATTTTGATGTGGTGTCGCAGAACGAATAGGGTCCTTCGTCTGAACACTGCTGTTGGGATCTAGGTATATTTTTGCGATGATTTTGATATGTAGTCGTTCATATGATCGATCGGTTTTTTCTCTTGTGATATTAAAAGCATGCCAGGTTACCAGTTGTTGCATTGGGGATATACGACTAAAAAACTCACTGAGCTGTGGATATGTTCCAGTCATACAAATTTCAATAGGTAATTCCAGATAAAATCCATGTTCAATCCCTGGTAATGGTGCTAATAATTCGATAGATAATCCACTCGAAACCCCTGTTTTTGAAATGGACTCCAGTATCGACGGTATGTGTTGCTTTGTCGTAAATAGTTTACTATTTGACTTAAACTGATCGTCGATTATTTTCAATGACTTTTGATAACCATTCATTCTCACTGATTGTTTCTGCTTTAATTCAAATGAATGACTCAACGTAACATCCTGATTTTTTTGAATTGAATATTGATATAAATCTGTTTTTATAATCATAAAATACCCCAGGACAATCATTGATAAGAATAGAACCAATATATAATGCCATTCCTGCGCTAAATGCCATTTAATGAGATTAATGTCGTTCATAATTGGTTTGATCTCAGCATGAACGTCACTTTAAATTCATTGTCCACACCCAGTTTTTTTATTTCAGGCAAATCAGAGGAATGAATCCAGGTGGCATGAGAGATATTACGCATCAACCTTGAGATTTGACCTGTTGATTCAGAATGACCAACCAGGATGATGTTATCCACCTGTCGCTCAATCTGGGTCAAAACAACACCAATAGGCATTATCTCGATAAGCGATTTTAAAAAAAAGTTCATGGCTTCGCGTTTGGATTGCAAATCTTTTACTACAGTCATCTGAAACAACAGCTTTTTACGTAACCTATCCATCTTAACCTGCTGTTTTATTTTTTGATTACATTGCAAGATTCCATGTTCCAGCTGAACATGATGAATCCGCTGATGATATACACGTTTCGCTATATAATAATGCATTAAAAATACCGTCACGCACGCGGATATCGCGGCAACCAACAAATAGAACCAAAATTGCTTTTTCTTTCGCTCTAACATTAACTTGCGCCAGGGCAATAAATTTATATGAGTCATATGAAGCCTTGAAGACCGTGCAAGGCCAGTCCGCATGCCACCATCAATTGTGGTGCATCGTTTGCAACAATTTGTTTTATCAGTGCTGTTGCAAAGGTCATGTGGATGAAAGGATTCGCGATTTGCGTAGGTATGCCCAGGGCTTCGTAAACACATTGCGTCAAACCTGGGATACTCGCCAGATCCCCTGACAATAAAATTTGCGCAATAGTGCCATCATGATTTATTGAGAAAAAAAACTGTAATGCGCGCTTGATTAAAGGTAAAAGCAACTCAGGTAAAGCCCCTAGCCCCACAGCCTCCTCGCGAGAAAAGATAATCTTTTTTCCATTAAAAACAAAATAACGAGTATAACTTTCTCCAATATCAAACAATGCAATATTGTTTCCAAGAGCACTTGCTGCCCGTTCGATAGCGTAAGATTCAACATCAACGATTTGCACAACCAGACCCAAGCGCTGAATCGCTTCAACACGTTGATTAACGCACTCACTGCGACATGCAACCACCAATACATCAAGGTGTTCTGCGTTATTGAGAGAGGGGCCTAACTGATTAAAATCTATATTAATGTCATCTAACGGATAAGGAATAAATTTCTCAGCCTCCATGATCACCCACTCTTCAAGATCTTGCTCCTGAACAGAGGCATTAATTTGGATGATTTTACTGATGGTAGATGAATCTGGAACGGCTATAACTGCTTTTTTAGATGATAATTTAAGCGCTTTGATAGCATCCGTATCTAGTGGAGCAATGGCAGTATAACCCTCAACGCAATATTGTCCATGCGAACCAGAGAGCTCAAGAATTTGAATTGACGTTGAACGGAAATCAATACCCAGTATCGATTCAGGTTTTTTCCTGCGAAAACTTAACATGCGTTTCTATCCTGCAAGTGATGGACTATGCGCCTTTCCATAAAGCACGGCAAGATACTAACGCAACTGGAAGGAGCCCGCAAGATCCTTTTCTCCGAGTCTGGGTAGGACCTAGATTTGAATAACACACACCTGGAGTCAAAGCATGCCGCTAAGCCATCAAATTACCATCGATAGCCTTGACGATCTGACAGCACGCTATTTTGAAGATTTAAGTGCTGATGACGAGATCTGTCAGCCGCCCAAGTACCCCGTCAGTTTTCTTGGTTTTCCATGTTGATCAATGGCAACAAAGACAAAAACGCCGTCGGTAACCAGATACCCTTCCTGTTCAGCCGCAGGAACAGCCCATACCTCGACATTGAATGTTAAAGAGGTTGTGCCTGACTGAATGAGCTGAACGTGACAACTGATGATATCACCGACACGCACTGGTTTTAAAAATGACATCGAATCAATGGCAACGGTAGCCACGCGTCCCTGTGATATCCTTTTTGCCAGGATGCCTGCAGCCAAATCCATTTGTGATACGATCCAGCCACCGAAAATATCACCGTTGGGATTGGTGTCTCCGGGCATGGCAAGCGTTTGTATCGTCAGTTCGCCTTTGGGTGTTTTTTTCATGATGTATTTTATTAATCCGTGATTAATTTACTTATTATTAAAACACTTTGAATTAATATTCAAGATAGCATGTCATGTACTTCCTTAGAATCGGAATATTAATCTTCTGCGCGAGTGAGTCATCGACGGTAATCGCCCCATTTTTAACCGAAGCTAAAACCGGAATATACTTGTTTTCGTTTCCGAAATTTTTTGCGGCAGAACCACAAATTTGCAGCAGCTTAGTGTATAATGTCCCAATTAATTCTGTTCAAGACCTAATCATGCTACGAATAACCACTCTCACCTGTTTATTTTTATTTTCTTACCTGACACAGGCAGCTCAGCATTCAACCTTATATCAGGTGGACATGATTGTATTTGCCCATCAACAATCCTCGGCGCAACAAATTACAACGCCACCTCTCCTGGCTCCGGCACAAAATGCAATCCCATTGGATACCAGTATCAGCAACGCCATAACGCCCTACCATATATTACCCACCAGTGCATCACAGCTAAGCAAAGAATACTGGGCGTTAAATCGTAAAGCTGAATACCAAGTACTAGCTCATTATACGTGGCTTCAACCCAGCAACAATCAACGAGCTATTGTTTTGCCATCAACCAACCGTAATGGCTGGAACATTGAAGGCACATTGAGAATTAGACAAAGTAACTATTATCTATTAGATACAGACTTATTGTTCTCTGCTCCTAATAATGCGCAAACTGCATTTTTTTTCTCACAAAAACAACGTCTGAAACCTGGAACCGTCTATTACCTCGATCATCCGCAAGCTGGAATGCTAATCAAAGTCCACCAAATAGCTTAATACATTATGAAACTATCAATACCCATACGCATTTGGTTAGTTAGTGTTGCCTTCGTATTGTTCCAATTTTTTCTACAGCTCTCATCTGGTGTGGTTATTGGCGCGATCATGGGTGACATGCAGCTCTCGGCCTTAATGGCAGGGGCGTTAAGCGCATCTTTTTATGTCGTATATACTGGTTTACAAATTCCTGTCGGTGTTTTATTTGATTGTAAAAATCCTCGTTTTTTGCTGACCAGCACAACCTTGCTGTGCAGTCTGGGGTGTTTTTTATTTGCCGCAAGCCATGGTTTGTTTGGCCTATTTGCAAGCCGTGCACTGATCGGAATTGGATCGGCTTTTGCATTTGTCGGGCTGTCGCATTTGCTACGTCAGCATTTCCCGCCTCGTCAATTTTCGTTCATGATAGGCCTGTCTGAAACCATTGGTTTTATAGCGACGGTCATCGGTATCATTTGCCTTGGATTATTCATTTCGCACTGGGGCTGGCGTGGTTTTATTAATGGGGCGGGCATTATGGGGCTTGTGATTTCTGCTCTAGCCTGGAAGTACGTTCCCGCTCAAACACCATCAGCCACACCGTTACAGTATTATGGGCAACAGGTATTGACCATTTTTGCAAACAAAAAACTCTGGATCAACGGTCTGTTTATTGGGCTAACATTTACGATCGTCACGGTATTTGGTGCGATGTGGGCCTCCTCATTTATCCAAGTCAAATTAAATTGCAGCCCACGTGAGGCCAGTCTGGTTAACGCCATATTTTTCATCGGAACCGGTGTAAGCTGTCCGTTGTTTGGCTGGCTCGGCGCACGACTGACTCGCCGAAAACCCCTTATTATTGCCTCATCCCTATCAACCACAACCCTGTTTTTTGTCCTGTTATATTTGCCCACGCACAGCCAAGTAGTGATGAGCAGCTTACTTTTTTTGGTTGGTCTTTGCTGCGGCGCATATATATTGGCCTACCCTATCGCGAATGAACTATCACCGAAAGACTCATTATCCACTTGCACTGGTTTTATTAATACACTCGCACTGGTCACCACACCCTTATTGCAACCACTCATTGGCTTCTTGCTGGATCTGTTTTCTGAAACAGGTACTCACTACACGCTGGGCAATTACCAAAATGCATTACTGGTTATTCCGATTTCATTATTAATTGCGTGTATTTTGGCGTGTTACTTGCCAGAAAAAACTCCCATCAAATAACAATGTAGTGCCTCGTCTTTTCATTCACTGACGAATAAGCCGCTCATTCCCAACACAAGGTTCAATATTACTCGTACCACGGTAAGCATTGATATCCAGCCCCCCCCTTCTTGTATATCGCCCATATACTGCCAATTCTTCAGGCTGACAAAACTTCATGATGTCCACAAAAATACGTTCAATGCACTGCTCATGAAATTCATTATGATTCCGGAAAGAGACCAGGTATTTCAATAAATCTTCATGATTAATTTTATTGCCTTTATAACGGATTTGAACGCTCGCCCAGTCCGGCTGGTGCGTTACCAAACAATTCGATTTTAGCAAATTGGAATACAACGTTTCTTCTACTACAAAAGGCTCACTCGATAAGAATTCAGACCGAACCATATAAACAGAACATTCAATATCTAAAGCATCCAAACACTGCCCTTCCATGCCAGCATAAAACCGACCGAATTTTGCATCCATTAAATCAGTAACTTTAACCAACACAGGCGATCCAACTCGAGCACTTAAATCGTTTGCAATGGTAGCCTGCAATACCTGAATGTCTTTAAACGCCGTATTATTGAACGAATTAAAATAAAGTTTCATTGATTTAGATTCAATAATATTTTGCGATTCACAAGGGTAAATAAGTTCAGCAATAGCAACAACTGGCTTGCCTTTTTCGTTCAGCCAAGAGACTTCATAATGATTCCAAATGTCGAAACCAATAAATGGTAATGCACCAGTAATACCGATTTCATCACGTTTACTTTGTCGCGGAATAGCAAACAAAACATCAGGATTGTAATACGGATTATATTTGGCTTTTTTGCCTAATTCAGATTGTTCAGGCGTCACGGTATTTTGATGCGGCATATAATATCCTTTGGTAGTGTGATTGTACGCTTAAGTTTCCAATTTCAACGTGGCTTTGTTTCCTAACCCCACGCCGTTCAGTATCATTCAATATTTAGGCGGCTCTATAGCTTGCAGGCATCCCCAATGATGTCATTTTATGAATCACTCCACAGCCAATCATCGCCTCTTGTTTTTGGTTAACAATGACCCTGGCATGCATCGCATTTCCAAGAATACGCTGGTACCGTT
>CANNJI010000107.1 GCA_947504875.1 Legionellaceae bacterium | reverse complement strand
CGTTTTAATAGTCTGTCAATCAAGGTGATCGTAGTGCGAATCAACGGGGATGTTTTAAGTTCGTTTGTGCTAGCCTTGTTCAATTAAAGGCTGCGCCATATATACGCGCTTTTACACCACTGTTAACAACAGCTGTTGTCCGATATAAGATGACTGGAAATTGGCATCTATCTCGTATAGAAAGCACTTTAAATCATATCCAAGAAACAGAAAAAATAATCGTTAATATTCGCGATAATAAAGTGATATGGCAGATGCTATTCAAACAACACCATTATTATCGTCGTCAGGTAGGTCTTGCCATTGCAAAATGTCGTGCAGAAATATCAAGTGGCTCGTCTGCTACGGAACCTTTTGGTTCACTTTTAGAGTCAATCCCTGGAAAAGAAATATTAATCAATCGTTTAAATCACATGGAATTTATTCGATTGCTATTGATGAAACTTCAAGAACTAACTGGTCTTACCGATCAATCTATTTGTAATGCGATAGAAAATTTGGAAACAAAAGAACAAATGTTGCAAAAGTCTAAATCTGTTTACGATGCTGCAAATACTGACTTTAAGGACAACGTCATGAATGGTCGATATTTAGCTGTTAAAGAAAATATACTAAATGGTGCAAATATAAATCAAATTGTTCTTAAAGGCGTGGGCGCTCAAATTATTCATCGCTTTTGTCAAGATTCTCAGCGAGGCAATCGCGTTGGTTCACCGCAGATGCTGCATTCATTTTTAATGTGTGGTCAGGCTTTTGAATCTCAAAAAAGCACCGTAAATACCTGGTACAATCATAATACGTATTGGTCAGCTGGCCAAACTCCGATTAAGCTGATTTTAAACGGAGGAAATTTTCATTTGGCTTTTCTTTGGATAGCAAATGGGTATGAAATTAATGATCCAGACGATTTTTACTCTAGTTATACTCATGAGAACATCTGGACTTACATTATTCAATGGTATTTAGTCAAAACGTTTACTCAAGAAAAGCAAAAAATAGCTTTACGGGAAGCATATCGATTTTACCGCGATTTTGAAAATGGATTTGTTAGCACATTAAATGAGACCATTGATCTAGACTCACTTTTATGGATAATTTGTGTTTTAGGTAATTCAGAAATATTGCAACTTATAAACGAGTTCCATTCAAAAATAGAGGTAAATCAAGTTATTCCTCGATGTAACTTTACCCCACTGATGATGGCCGTATTTTGTGGCCAAGAAGAAATCGTTGATTGGTTAATATCAAACGGCGCTAACATGTATGCCGAATTTTTAACTAATGATCAAGAAAAATATGGTGGAGGTCGCAATTTTGCTTTGGCTGAGTCTGCAAAACCTCATTTATTTCATATAGCTTTGAGTGCATCTCATTATGGGACCAAATGTTACCGGTATGAAATTGCTCAAAAACTACAAAATTACGGGTTGATTCCAACAGAAGCACAAAAAGAAGTTCTTGAAAATGGATTGCGTACATTAGTCGTTGCACCCTCTCAGGATAATAAACAAACTGCGATACAACCTATTGTGAGTGGCCATGCACACAGTGCATTAACGTTGGTTCATTCTACAATCCATGGTTTATCAGAAACAAAAGCATGGCTTCTTGAAATAAAGGCAACAGACATCCGCTCGCAACATCAGCAAGCAATGGATGCGTTGGTTCAGCGGGGCATACAACAGTTAAATATCGATCAGAAACGATGCAGTATGTCTTTACGACAGATGAAACAATTAATTGGGGACATCCGTCCTTTGGTAGAATCCGATGTTTTATCTCTACCAGACTTCATAAGTAAAACGGAAGAAATGAACAAAATAGAATCAGAATTTGAAGATTTAATTGAGTCAGTATCCAATTTTACAGATGAGCAATTTATCGCTTATGAAGCGCCTATTGCGCATACACTGCCTGTTTCATCTGAAGAAATACCATCATTAAAAACACATATTCTTGAACAGCGATGTCAAAAAGAAACGGAATCATTGGGTTTCTCATTTCAACGCACAACAGAATTGTTGACCCAAGTCGCCAGCCATTTTAATGCATTACCCAAGGAAAAAGCCCCGGCGGTTCTTTTTATAGGTCAAACAGGAGCTGGAAAAAGTACTGCGGTCAATGGATTATTGGGCGTTGAATACCACAAAGAAAAAGTGAAAAGGAAAATCATTGTCCATACGGAGCAGCCGGAGTATGCTAAAACAAATAATAGTAAGAAATCAGAAACACCGTTTCCGAAGGTGTTTTTATCATCAGATTCATCGCATTATTTAGTGGACATGCCAGGCTATGGAGATACTGGAGGGGTACCTGAGCGTATTAGTCATGGTATCAGCACGCAATGGTTGAGAAAACGATTTCAAGCACTAAAAGGAATGGTTATTGTTTGTGAGGAAAATGATATCAATTCCTCCAAATGCCAGTTACTTCGTGACACGTTAGAGAATGCAGGTCGCATGATTTGTCAAATGCCAGAACAGGCATCACAACATCTTCTATTTGCAGTAACAAAATCTAAAGAAATGAGTCTTGACGATATTTTTGAAGAATTACGAGATTTAAATGAAGAATTTAAAGCAAGCTATAAAGAGGATGCTCCAGAGCACTACATTGCAATTGCTTTGTCTGCTCTGACACAATCAAAAGAACAAACTATCCTGTTGGATGTGACAGATCCTGAATCATTAGCGAAAATGCATCAAAAAATTAAAGTAATGCCCGCACATGACGCAACAGAATTTAATTTTACGCATGCATCACCAGAATTTACATTGTTAAGTAAAGTTGTTCAGATCATTTTAGATATCAAAACTGAACTTGAACAAGATATTAAACAACGCAGGGACGCTTTGGTGTCTCTCTATAAAACAACGTTAACGCAGCAATTGGTCGTTTTAGATAAGTCTGTTGATACAATCACGCAAGAATGCGAGGCTATGTTGTTATCTTTTGATTCCATAGACTGTTCATCCGTTAAATGTTTTAGTGATTTTGTGAAATGGCATTCTGAACTGATTGAAAAGTTCAAATCGGCTATGACTACATTAAGCAAGACTTTAGGCGGAACTGAAAAAGACCAATTGATTGGTAAAGGACAAGATCTAAGAGCTGAATTGATTGCTCAATACCAAGCGCTTAAATCTAATCAAGCTTTTTTTGATAGCATGTTGGTGATCCAAGAGATTTTAAATCCTCATTTGGGTGCTAAATTTTCTGCAGATGATAATGAACTAGATGGTTATGAAACAGATAAAGGGGCTGCGGATGATCTTGAGTGTTTTGCTAGAAGCATAATACCAGCCAACCATGTTTTGGTTGAAAATACAGACAAATCAGAGATGGTTTCAATTTTTAGAAAGCGAGGAACTATAGCTGGTGAGTATGAATCAAATCCTAGCTATATGGGATTGGTACAACACACTCTATTTAAGCAACCACTGAGCGCGCGATACATAGTTAACGTAGATGAGTATGCTTATGGAGTAATTGTGCGATTACCAACAAGCCAAGTTGTATAGGTACGGTTCATTTGATTACTTCATCGCGTAAGTCGATGCATCATATTAAAATTATCCTGTTATAGCGACTTCTCTTACAATGAGAGAGGTCGAGAAAGAAGGTGATGGCATTTTGTTGTAATGATGTGGCGGTGGGGTGAGTGTGTTTACCTCAAATGCATCCAATGCCGCTATAAACTGATTGACTGCATGAAAAGAATAGGGCTGTATGTTACCAATCCATAAAGGATGCGACTTGTTGAGCAAATGATAATTTGACTGCCATAAACGTAACACGACAGGTTTGCATTCTTTAGAAAGCGCGTAAGTGATAACCAAATCAGGTTTTCTGTTTTGGTATAATTCAGTTCTATAGGAAGCCCCTTTCACTTGACGTGTTTTTTTATCTGTTTGCACAAGTAGTTTTTGGAAAAATGAGTCATTTTGTTTCTTCCATCCTTGAGCTTTAAGGGCTAACTCAAATCGATGAATTGAACCCATATATTGTACATTAATAAAACCAATGGGCTGACCTATTCTGTTTCTTGTATACATCGGGAGTAACGGAACTTCTTGATTCCACCAGGCATGATTGCTGAGCACATATTGTTGAGTATTCGGCCCATACCATTTTTGGCGTTTCTTAAAGTGAAGGCCGGTATATACAACACTAAAACCAATGAAAAAAATGAAAGGAATGATAAGTGAAATTGATTTTTCTTTCTTACGGCGATAAAAAATCCAATGAGCTAAGCATAAACCAAGTCCTATATCAAAACTTGCAAAACATGCGGTTGCTAGATATTCACCCAAATAGAGATATCCAATACCTGTCAAGATAAGAAACCCAACAGCAGTGAGTTGTAGAAAATGCGTCAATGAACTCATGCGTTTGCTTCTGACAAGCAGGCCGAAAAATACAAAATTTGCTGTTGCAAATGTGAGCTCAACATTAATGAATGAATGATGAGGTGGGTGAATTTTGTTATCAATAGGAAGCGATAGTCCTATGAGATAATTTAAAAGATAAGTCATGATAAAGCAGGTTAAATTAAGACCTAATAAATACAAAAGTGGTTTCGCCTTATGCTTCATAATAAACATGATGATGACAGCATTGAGCAGTGCTAATCGTGGGATTAAACTAATAAATAAAGTAGTAGCGATAAAAAAATAATCGAATGGCTTTGTCCGAATACTTTGAAGGAAAAAGTAAATTGGAGCATTTAATCCGTTCAAAATTCCAGATAAAAGAAAGGTAAAGCCCAAGACACAGAATAGACATAAAATAAGAATCGCTATTGTTCGTTGATGGCTACGTTCATGGGGAGGGGTAATGTAAAAAAGGAGCGGACCAATGCGCGGATGGTTCATCGCAGTATGCCAGGCACGATGCAGTTTTGTTTCAAATAAAACTTGGGTATGTTCTATAATCCATTTGATTATACGGGATGAAAGCCAAATAAAAATCAAGGTTAAGAAAACAAAAATAAACAAACGCGTTGCTTGTTCTGTCGAAAGGCGAATGCCTGCTGCACCAATGAGAATCCCAGGCGTTACATATACAAACGCCCAAGCGATACCGGACGTAATATTTGCAAACATAAATGAAAATTTTGGCATATGCATCATACCTGCTATCACAGGAATAATAGATCGAAGCGGACCTACAAAGCGTCCTAACAGAATACTTTTACCTCCGTGGCGGTCAAAAAAATCTTTACCATAAGAAAGCCAATGCGGTTTGCTTTTGAATGGCCATAAAAACGGGAGCTTATCTCTTAAGATATACCCTAAAATATAACTTCCGCCATCACCAAAAATTGCACCAAGACAAGCTGCTATTAATGTGAGGTCGATTCGCATAATACCGCTACCAGCTAAAATACCAATCGCTGTCATTGTCACTGAGCCAGGAACAATACTACCAATAATGGCCAATGATTCGCTAAACGAAATCAAAAATGTTATCAGAATAGCCAGATCCGGATGAATCTTCAACCAGCTAATGAGTGGGTCGATATAATCAGTAAACAGGTGCATTATTTTTACCGCTTAAATGCTGTGAAAAGTTTATCACTAAGATTTTTGTGGACCTCATGAAAGCTAATTTCAGGGCAATAGTCTTGCATTTGTGTCATCTCCAGTTGAGCATATCCGCATGGATTAATCCCCTTGAAAGGGCGTAAATCCATGGAGACATTGAGTGCAATCCCATGGTAGGTACATCCATTTTTGACTCTCAGCCCAATGGATGCAATTTTTTTATCATTGACATATACGCCGGGTGCCCCGCATCGTATATTTGCTTTTAAATAATAGTCATTAAGTAAATCTATGATAATGCTTTCTAGTTTACTCACAAGTGTGCGTATGCCCATGTTTCTACGTTTAATATCAAAGAGGGTATAGGCAATTAGTTGTCCTGGACCATGATAAGTGATTTGGCCTCCGCGATCACTTTGGATGAGCGGAATATTACCTTGATTGATGAGATGTTCTTCTTTTCCTGCTTGGCCTTGCGTATAAACAGGCGGATGTTCAAGCAGCCAGAGTTCATCAATCGTTTCGGGTTCGCGGGTCGTTGTAAAGTGTTGCATTTCTTTAAGGATGAGTGCGTAAGGTTGTAAATCTAATGATTTAATAATCATTAGAGCACCATTTTTATATCTTTGTGTTTCAATAAATCTTGATATAGTGCATTAAGATTCTCTTGGTTTTCTGCATGAACTTTAACTGACAGTGCGCAGTATTTACCATGACTACTTATATTATGACTGGCAAGCGAGTGAGTGAACTTCGGGTCATGTTGATGAACGATGTCATATATCTCAGAAGCAAAAAACTCTGTGTTGTTCCCAACAATCTTCATTGGGAACAAACAGGGGAATGTGATTAGCGATGATTCATCAGGTCCTGTTAACATGTATTATCCAAACCATCGATTAAATAATAATTTAACAGAATCTTTTGAACGGGCAAAAAACCCCGATTTCTCAGCATTTTCTAATGCATAAAGAGGTCTGCTTGCTATAGCAACGTTATCAAACTTAATGATTAACTCACCGATTTTATCGCCTTTCTTTATTGGCGCTTGCATGTATTTAGGTACGTTTGAATCATTGGTTAAGCGCTGATATTGTCCCGCAGGAATAGTGACGTTTTCATCTTCAATGAGCCCAATGGGAAGTTTGTTTATTGTGCCTTTATATACTGGAAGCTGGGTAATGATTGCTCCTGATTTATATAAAGCGTGTGTTTCAAAAAATCTAAATCCATAATTTAAGAGGCGCTCACTATCATCTGCCCGTGCTGTTTCAGAAGGGGAGCCTAAAACTACAGCAAGGAGGCGCATATTGTCTCGTTTGGCTGAAGAAACCAAGCAGAACCCAGCATCATTTGTATGGCCAGTTTTCAAGCCATCGACTTGAGCGTCACGCCATAACAGTCTGTTTCGGTTCGGTTGTCTTATCCCATTGAATGTGAACCATTTTTGTTTATACCAATGGTAATATTCTGGGAAGTTTTTGATCAAAGCCGTACCCAGGATTGCTAGATCTTTAGCTGTTGTATATAGGTCTGGGTTAGGTAGACCTGTACTATCGGTGAAATGCGTATTGTTCATTCCAATATTTTTACTTTGTTGATTCATGATATCTGCAAAGCCAGCCTCACTACCGCCTAAATGTTCAGCCATAGCAACACAGGCATCATTGCCTGAATCAACGATAATACCCTTCAATAAGTCTTGAATGGGTACTTGTTGTCCTTCTTTTACAAACATGCGAGAACCAGCAGTTTTCCAGGCTTCTTGGCTTATTCTGACTTCGTCAGTTAAGTGAATTTGTTCATTATGTAATGCATTAGAAATGACATAAAGGGTCATCATTTTTGTGAGGCTTGCCGGTGGCAGATGTTCGTCACTGTTTTTCTCGGCTAAAATTTCACCACTATTGACATCAATGAGGATAAAGGCTTTAGCGTTAAGATTGGGTGGGGTTGGTGTGATGAGCGGATTACTGTTCATGGCACTGGTCGGGTGCGATAGAGCGCCCATAGACATGGGGTCTGCATACAGTGCAAACGGTTGTATTACGATTGCGCCAAATAGGAAAAGAGACGCAAAAGGATTATTCTTTTTATTCATGTAGATTACCTAACGTTATAAATGAGTTACTCTATCATATCTTGAGGCCATCAACACAATGGCAATTCAGTTTTTTTTAGAGATATACTGTGTGCTTCCGGTGATGCCGGTATAAAAACCAAAAATATTTAAATATTTTTCTTGATTTTTCAATAGCTCGGGATCCTAATACGCTTTATTATAAATAAAGTTATAGGTTAGGGCATGAAACAAAGAAAATCACCTGAAATTATCAAT
>CANNJI010000106.1 GCA_947504875.1 Legionellaceae bacterium | reverse complement strand
TACGCAGCGTCATACCCCCAATGAAATGTCGTCCCGGAATTTAGGGCTGCTTGGTGAGCTTGCGAACCTTAGCAATCCTTAATGTCCGGGATCCATTTTTCAAAGTGGCACTTTGCTGGTTGATGAGTAGATCCCGGGCATTAACTGCGTCTATGCAACAAGAGAGAGTCGTTCATTTGATCTATCTGTCGTTCCGTCTACTGGCACATGATTTAATCTATCGCTATCGGCATCTGCTCCAGTGATTCGATTAAAAAAGTTGTGAACATGATGAATTGGAGATTTTTCACCACCAGAAGTTAATTTGGCCGTGGTCCATCCTGTCAGTACGGCCAAAATTGCAATTTTGTCTAATTGCAATGCAGTAGCGCTAGCAAATAAACCCAAGCCCACTAAAATATCCATAACAGTTGAAACCAAAGCTTTTGCTCGATATTGCTTGACTTGAGGCTCTGTAAGATCGTTTTTCATCGTGTTAATTTGAGATATTTTTGCAGTAAGCGGGGCAACAAAAAGCATACTGGCGACCACTTCGGTTACTTGGCCAATGTAAGGCAATGGAAATTGAGTCGCTATAGCGATAAGACCATAAAAAGTAGCCTTCAGTGTATCACTTGCATTAGCGCTTAATGAGCTAAAAAAGTCCTGTCTATTCTCTGGGTATGCTTTGGCTTTGCTTGAAAAAAAATCTTCTATGTGTTGAATCGGGGATGCATCGCCAAGATTTATAAATTTGGACGCACAAAAAGAAAGCAAAAACAAAAAGCAAGCGGCTTGCCCTAATTGAATACCAATCGAATACGTTGCTGCAAGCATACCAATGTTTACAATTGCTTTAATTGCAGCTTGCGCATAATAATGAAAACGCTCAGCACCAACATCATCATGTTCGCTTGAAATTTCAGAAGTTTGATTCCATCTCGCGAACAAAGGTACTGCGGCTGATATCATGGCCATTGCCGGATTCATTGTTCCAATTAAAGGAGCGCCAACAGATAAGGATGCGCCAATTAATCCGTACCAAGCGGTTAATCCTGTCTCACTTAAGTTTGTCGTATATGTTCCAAATATAGTTTCTCTGCTCATTTTACAACCCATGTAGTTATGTGAAGAGCAAGTGTATTTTTGTTTTGATTAAAAATCAAACTTTTATTTGTATGTGGAGATCCCGTGCTGTGCTCTGTCCGAGCCATCGTCCTGAATAATTCATCATGCTTTTGCCAAATCTATCCCGCTGCCTGCTCTACAAAATATCGTTTTAAAAACGTGAGACGATTTACACAACGCAATCCTAAACCTCGTAACACAGTCACCGAGGTTAATGGATTTAAAAATAACATTTTTAACCCTTCCATCACGGCAATCACTTGCCACACAGCATGTTTTCGATTGCGTTGATAAGCACTTAATACACGTGGGGTACAAAATTCTCGCGGTCGCTCATCCAGGAGTTTGCAATATGCGCTTAAATCCGCAAGGCCAACATTTAAACCGAGGCCTGCAAGCGGATGAACCGTATGCGCTGCATCTCCCATCAACATCCAATGTTTCCCAACATAATTCTTCACATGGCGCATATGCAAGGGAAATTGCTGGCGTGCTCCACACAGCTCTACCTCGCCTAGTGTTGAAGCAAAAGCTTGGGTCAACGCCAGAGAAAATGCTTCATTGGACTGTAGCATTAAAGCTCGTGCATGTGCCTCAGAAGTTGACCAAACAATCGAACACGCATGAGGATCGGCCAACGGTAAAAAGGCTAAGGGGCCATCGGGATTAAAGACTTGATAAGCCGTTGCTTGATGCGGTTGGGTTGTTTTAACGGTAGCGACAATCGCCTGCTGATGATAAGGCCACGTCGTAATATCAACCCCAAGCATGTCACGGGTTTTGGACTTCGCGCCATCGGCTACAATAAGTAAGCGTGTATCCCATTCATGCGTCGACGAAAAAAGCTTAACACCCTGCTCATGCGGGCAGACCTCTGTCACTGCGCACTGGGGAATAAGCGCCAAACCAACCTGTTTGGCCTCTGCTAATAAAGCGCTTCTAAGCTCCCCCTCATTCACCATTGCCCCGAGTGATGGTGCCGCAATAAGTCGAGCGTCAAAATCAAGACAGGCTCCATTTTGTGAGTCCCAAACATGCATGCGACGATAATAACTCAGGACGTTCTCATTCAACCTATCCCAAACACCTAAGGTTTTAAATAAAGCCTGAGAAGCCCTATTAATCGCATACAAGCGCCCAGGACCGACTATCAAATCGCCTGCTAAATCACCGGCATCCAACACAAGGGTTGAATACCCCCGTTGATGCATTGCAAGTGCGGCAGATAGGCCAACAATCCCGCCGCCAAGAACAATCACATCATGCATGAAGGTTCTCCTCAGTCGTGATGGGCAGATCACAAACAAGGGCAGGTAAAACGCCCCCAAAACCGCCGGCATATCTCTTCATGATTGTTTTTAAAAAAGGCATATTATCAAACACCATCAGCCCAAATGAACGCAGATGCGAGACCCCTGGAATAGTGCTCGTAAAAAGTCGAATAAGACCATCGGTAAAAGATAAAATCGTCTCTTGATCAGAACGTCTTAACGCTTGATAATTTAAGAAGGTTTCATCAGAGAGCCCGTTTTTTGCAATACATTCAGCAAGGGCCGCAACATCACGCAATCCAAGATTAAAGCCTTGCCCCGCAACAGGATGCAATGTATGCGCTGCATTGCCAACAAAAACAACGTGGTCCACCACTTGATGAGCCAACCTAATTTCACGCAAGTCAAAAGAAGTCCGTTGACCCACAGACACAAATCGCCCCAACCGATAACCAAATGCGCGCTGCAAAGCACGTAAAAAATTGTCTGGTGTACTTGTCATTAATGCGCTTGCTTCCTCAGGCGGTAATGTCCAAATTAAAGCGACATGCTTACCTAATAAGGGCAACAAAGCCATAGGACCCTTGGGTGTGAAACGCTCATATGCTTTGTTTTGGTGTGAGCGCGCTAAACCAATATTTGCAACAATGGCTGCTTGCCCATAATGCTTAGTTTTTATAGACACATTGCAGATTTGTCTTAAAACAGAATCCGACCCATCCGCGGCAACAATCATTTTTGAGCGTATGGTGCCTTCATTATCCCCTGTTTTAATGGTTGCCGTTTGCGTATGTTTATCATAATGAATCAATGTAGCGGGGGCTATGACATGTTTAAGATCTATCATTGACCATAGCGCTTTCGTCAATGCTTGCATTCCTACAACCGTACCTAAAGGGTGCTCTTTACTTCCCAAAAGACGAGCCTGACCAAATCGCCCTTCCTCTGAGATATGAATCGCTTGAATAGGCGTAGCAAACTCAACAATACGCGACCAAACGCCAAGCTGGCTCAAAATTCGTATGCTTGCAGGCGACAAAGCAAGATTACGCCCATCAAGATGCGAAACAACATCAGTAGATAAAGGCCTGGCATCGATAAGGCACACACGAAGACCGAGCGGCGCAAGCGCTAACATAAGCGTAGCACCAATAACTCCGCCCCCAACAATTAAAATATCCACATCCATGTCAAGCACGTAACAAATCCTCAATAGCATCTATTTCAACAGGCAGATCTTTTGTTAAATTCTCATGGCCTGTTGCTGTCACTAAAATATCATCCTCAATACGAACACCTATGCCACGCCATACAGGATCAACCTGCTCCATGGTCTTGGAAATATATAACCCAGGCTCAACGGTAAGCACCATTCCTGGCTCTAACGTTCGCCATACTCCATTAATACGATAAGCACCAACATCATGAACATCAAGCCCTAACCAATGACCTGATGAATGCATATAAAATGGTTTATAAGCTTCTTGTTCAATTAAATCATCCACCTTACCCACTAAAATTTCAAGCTCAACCAATCCTTCAGTCAAGACACGCACGATGGTTTGTTGAATAAGATCCCAACGACATCCAGGCTTAACACAAGCAATGCCGGCTTGTTGCGCACGTAAAACAAGCGCATAAATCAACCGCTGATGCTTATCAAAACGGCCATTCACAGGAAACGTTCGGGTGATGTCAGCTGCATAATGCCCAAACTCTCCACCGGCATCAATCAAAACTAACCCCGCAGGATCAAGCGACGCATTATTAGCCGTGTAATGCAACACACAGGCATGCTCTGCGCTTGCGACTATCGAATCATACGCGGTATCACGACAGCCTTCTCGCACCAACGTATAAAGTATCTCTGCCTCTAATTCATGCTCGGTTTTCAAGCCACGACAAGCCCGCATTGCACGCACATGAGCAAGCACAGAAATTCGTGCAGCTTCTCGCATTAAGGCCATTTCGTCCGCCGACTTAATGACCCGCATTTCCCCTAAAATACTTGATAAATCAGTCACGCAAGTAGGGGTGGCCAAACCACGCCGCCCTTGTGTTTTAACGACCTGCCACGCTCGAAACACACTGGCTTCATAAGCGGGATGTCGACCTACGGGGTAATAAATGGCTTGTTTCCCAACCAAATAGGAGGGTAAGCTTGACTCAAACGATGATAATTCAAATGCCTCGTCAACACCCAGTACTGCAGGGGCATTGTCCTGGCCTAAACGCGGCCCCGTCCATTGTTCTTCTTGCAGCGCCCGTGGCCGATTAAATAAAACGCTGTGGCCCGTTTCACCGGCAATAACCAAAAGCACAGCATCTGGCTCATCAAATCCTGTTAAATAATAAAAATCACTGTCTTGACGAAATCGATAATGTGCATCTCCATTCCGAATGCATTCTGTTGCCGCAGGAATGATGGCAAGGCTGTTGATGGGTAATAAACGCGCCAACGCTTGTCGACGCTTGTCATAATGAATAGCCATCGTTATTCCCCTTGATTAATGCGCCGTTTCGTATTGAACATTGTTTTTTTGATTCAATTGACATTCATTATAAATTTGTAACACCGTTACACGCGCATACTCTGTAATTTCCATAAAGGCACGCTCATCCTCTTCCTCATTGATACCCACATCAACATAATCTAAAGCACCAAAGTCTCTTATATGATAAAAAGCTTCGCTGGTATCCTCATCGAAACTATCGGGCTCAACATCCACTAACAATAAATTTTCTGTATAACCATCACACCACTCACTAAAGGCTTCTGCTCTGGCAGGAAGCGGCGCATCATCATCTGGAATTAACACCTCAAACTCAAAGTCTCTTAATTGTTGCTGCGTTACGGTAAAGAGAGAAAACAAAGCATACGTGGCGTGTCTACTGCCCGAAAAGTCTTTATTGTGTGTTGTTAATGCTCTCAAATAGGCCTCGCCCTGACGAATTGCGCCAGCAGATAAATAGGCGCAAATAATGCCATGCAGCTTGCTTGCTGAAAAAGGCAAAGCTAACGATGCAATGGCTTCTGAAAATGAAGCATAATCTGGCAATCTTAAGGGTGTACTATTGACTAACATAATAACAATATCCTCTAAACGTCATAATGCTAATCATAACTGATTTGCTCCTTCAATCCAAAATTGTTAACATATAAAGCGACAAATACCCTCAAACTAAGCCTTCATGCAAAATACAGACCTCATCGATCGCATCATAAACGAAGTAGACACAGGTCTGCGGGCTATTTTCACCCCTAAGAATCGTTCCAGTAATCGCCCAAGTCCGGCAACCATGCGCGACACAACCCTAACAATCGATGAAAAACGCCATGTCATAGGGCTACTTCGCGTCAATCATGCAGGGGAAGTGTGTGCGCAGGCCCTTTATCAAGGCCAAGCACTCACCGCACGGCATACCAACATTAAAGAAAAGCTCTGCGCTGCAGCAGCAGAAGAAATTGATCATTTGGCCTGGTGCGAAACGCGTCTAAATGAATTAGATGGCAAGCCAAGTCGACTAAACCTCTTTTGGTATACAGGCTCTCTCATGATTGGAGCACTTGCAGGGTTAGCGGGCGATAGCATAAGCTTAGGCTTTGTTGCAGAAACAGAACGACAAGTAACACTGCACTTAACGCGCCATTTAAGCCATCTACCCATCAATGACCTTAAAACAAAGGCTATTCTTACCCAAATGCAAGCAGATGAAGAGGCGCATGCAACCATGGCAATCAACGCAGGGGGTATAGACCTCCCACAATGGCTAAAATATATCATGACTGGCGTATCAAAGCTGTTAACCAAGAGTAGCTACTACTTTTAGTGAGGATTTTTCGATGGACAAGGCCACTTTATTTATTCTTTGCGTTATTATTTTGGCTTTTTTCTTTGATTTTATCAATGGTTTTCACGATGCAAGCAACGCAATTGCAACCATTGTTACAACCGGCGTTTTATCGCCTCGCCAAGCGGTATTATGGGCAGCATTTTTTAATTTTATCGCATTCTTTTTGTTTAATTTGATGGTGGCCAAAACAATTGGTCAAGGGATTATTGACCCTCAAATTATTTCGCCCCACTTAATTTTTGCAGCGCTTACCGCTGCGATTTCATGGGGACTTCTCACCTGGTTTTATGGCTTACCTTCAAGTTCATCACATGCACTCATTGGTGGATTAGCTGGTGCTGCCATTGCAACAGGTGGGCTTTCAACCCTAGAGATGTCGGGCTTCATAAAAGTAGGTATTGGTATTTTTTTCTCGCCCGTATTAGGCCTCATCGCAAGTCTGCTCATCCATTATATTCTTCACTCAAAGAAAATTGTCTCCGATAAGTTTTTTAAACGGCTACAACTGATATCCTCAGCACTATTAAGCGTTGCGCATGGGGGCAACGATGCTCAAAAGACCATGGGAATTATAACCACCTTGCTTTTTTCAGCCGCTTGGTTAGAGGGCCCTTTCATCATTCCTTTTTGGGTTGTTTTTTCTTGTTATGCTGTCATAAGCCTTGGGACTTTATGTGGTGGCTTTCGAATTGTTCATGTCCTGGGCAAAGGGATCACCCCCTTAAATTCAATGCGCGGCTCTGCTGCTGAAGCAGGCGCAGCCGCCGTTATTTTGATTGCGACAGAACTGGGTGTTCCCGTTTCAACAACCCAAACCGTCACCGGCTCAATTGCAGGGGTTGGGTTTCTTAATAAAGAAGCACTAACCCATTGGCCCATGGTCAGGCGAATTTTTGCCTCATGGTTACTCACACTGCCAGCAACAGGATTGATTGCTGCAGGCATCATGTATTTTTCTTAATCTATGAACCTTATATACTTTTTATTTTTAACTTGCTTCATATGGCAAACAGCTTGTGCGCAAAACCTAAAAACTTGTGAGAAATGGCCCTCATGGTTTAGTCCTATCTGCACAAGACTCCATGACACCTGGACCAAAGGAAACAATGAGCTCTATGTTTCTGGGTATGCCTGGCATAATCGCTATCGTTATTCTCAAGAGAAGCTCAACACATACAATGAAGCAGCCTATGGTACTGGCCTTGGGAAAAGTTATTATGATGACAAAGGAAACTGGAATGGATTATTTGCGTTTGCGTTTCTTGATTCCCATAAATATCTCGAGCCCGTGGTAGGTTATGCCTTCTTAAATGTTGCTCATCTCACTGAAAAAGCGCATTTTGGCATAGGATACACCGTGCTTATCACACAAAGACCGGACATTTTAAATGGGATCCCATTCCCAGGCATTTTGCCCTGGGCTTCTGTAGGTTACGACAAATTTTCACTTTCTGGCACCTACATTCCTGGCGGAAGAAATATAGGGAATGTGTTATATCTTGTTGGAAAATATGTTTTTTAAGGCTCCGTTGCAAAAATTTCTATTGCCTATACTTAAATAATCAGGCGATCGGAGAAGATTCCTCGCTATGCTCGGAAAGACGTGGGGAGTTACGCAGCGTCATACCCCCAATGAAATGTCGTCCCGGAATTTAGGGCTGCTTGGTGAGCTTGCGAACCTTAGCAATCCTTAATGTCCGGGATCCATTTTTCAAAGTGGCACTTTGCTGGTTGATGAGGAGATCCCGGGCATTACGATACTGCGTAACGTGAGTTATTAATTAGGTGAATCAATTGTCAGTCTCGATTAATTTGTAATATAAAACCTTCAGTTTAGTGTTGAGGGGTGTTAGGCAACGTCCCTAAAGTTTTTTTACAGCTTTCTCAACCATAATCTGAGCACATATTTTTCAGTTTATTTCGATCTGCCCCCTCTCCCCTGAGGTATCCCCTCATAATTTTAAAAGGAAAATAAGGACAATAAACAGGCTGGTTTGTT
>CANNJI010000105.1 GCA_947504875.1 Legionellaceae bacterium | reverse complement strand
GAGGTATTATTAAACACCAAACGGACTAATCGCAAAGTTGCGTGAAGGATATTTAGAAAAATATTGCATTATTTTTTTGTTGAGATATCATGCTTCATGTAGGGCAAATCTGCTCTGCTTCAAGCGACAACTATCCTGAAAATTACCGAGGAAGTCCTTTGTCCTTAATAGAACGACGTACATGATCGTAAGACATAATGACTCCCGTATAGTAGCCATGCTTTTTAGCTTTAACTGCATGAGCGTTATCAAACCCTAAAATACGCTGATTATAGTTGTCATGAAGTGTTAGATTATATCGGATGCCATGAGGCCTTTCTTTTGTCGGATCAACTCTAGATGCCTCAATTTTATACCAATAGCCATTTTCCTCGGTATATTCAGTACCATCCAGTGATAGCAAAACCTCTAATCCTATATCTGACTTCATATTCAGTTCTTTTGAATATCATCTGATGATATATTATATTATCATTGATGATAATTAATAAGTCAAATTTAATGTATGCTGGGGTCGCGTCTTGCCTTGTGCTTTGGCGACCAAACAAAAATCATGCAACACATTTGGATCACCCCTTTTTCAATCATTGATGTTAATCTGATTCCTGAAGCAGCACTCACCTCTCGCCCATGGGCTGGCACACTTGAATTCATCATGAGAAATCGTTTCAAACAACACTTAATCGCCGAGTTCAAAAAGATTGCGATGAGTATCAATCAAATGCTCGATTGAACAGCAACAGATTGACGAGGTTACAAAATGTAACTACAATTGATTTATGGTTTATGATAAAGTTGCATAAGTCGGTCAAAAGATGAAGTTTGAATGGAATGATGAGAAGAATAAAATAAATATGAAAAAGCATAGTTTGGACTTTCAAGATGCCGAACTTATTTTTTTAGGGCGAACGATAACGTTTATAGACGATAGACAGGATTATGGAGAGGATCGCTATATAACTTTAGGCGAGCTGGAGAATCGGGTGATTGTTGTTATTCATACTCAACGCAATTATGCCCTACGAATTATTTCAATGAGGAAAGCCAATGAACGCGAAAAGAAGATCTATTTCAAGCGACTTAATGAAACTGGATAAAATGTCAGATTCAGATATTGACTATTCAGACAGCCAAGAACTTGATGATTTATTTTTTACTAAGTCAACTGTAACGCTACCTAAAAAAAAAGATAGCGTTACGCTGAGAATTGATCATGATGTCCTTGAGTTTTTAAAACATCAAGGTAAGGGGTATCAAACGCGAATCAATGCCATACTTAAAATGTATGTTCTTGCAAAACAAAGAGCCACCTGATCACACGTTGGGGTCGCGCCTTGTCTTGTGCTTCAGCACTATAATCAGCAGGAAATAGACTCACATAGCGCTCGTTACAGGGTTGTCTCACGCACACAGCTTTATCGATCATTAAGTGAAAAAGGGAATCCTACTTTAAAAACAGCTTTAGCTGTCATGCATGCTGTTGGTGTTGATATTACGGCTAAAGCCCACCGAGCTTTGGTGCCGTTAATGTTAATAAAGAAATCCAAAATAAAACAGGGGGATTTCTCGTTTTGTTGAAACAAGCAAGTCATCTTTTACAAGAAAAGATTGGTGAACGTGCTTGATTTGCTTTGTCGTTTTATTTTTTCCCCCAATCTCGAACACATGCTCCAGAACAGTATAATCTCCTTGTTTGCTATGAAAAACTTCAATTCCAGCCTGTTTGAGCGATTGAATAAAAAATAGCTCGCGAATAGAGCCCAAATCAATTGCGCCTTGTACGCGCCCCTCCAAAGCGTATTGCAAGTTAGTATTATTTAAAAATATTTTTTCAGGACGTCGCAATATTGCATTACCGGGTTCAGCAGGAAAAAGTAACGTGATTAGACCAGTCATACTCAAATGATTCAGGAAATTAAGTAGTGTCTTATCATCTACGGATAAATTACGCGCCAGGTTATGCGTATTGACTTGACCTGGAGGGATGCTTGCCAAATAGACCAATAATTTTCTGTGCAGTGCTAAACTGGTGGTTTTCAAATTGTAAAAATCAGCAATATCTTCGAAAATGGTTTTGTCTATAATCGCGAGCAATTTTTCGTGGTAGCTGAGGGGTTGCTCGTAATAAAAGGGATAAAATCCATGTTGGATATAGGCTTGAAAATGTGTTTTTAATTTAGGAATATCAATGAATAATGAATCGAGCTGCTGGTGATGATTCATCAATGAATCAAACGATATGACTGGAAAATTCGTTTGGTTGTTCAGATTAAGATACTCCCGAAATGACATGCCGGGTAAATGAAACCACTTGGCACGTCGCGACAGATCATGGCCACCTTTCACAAGCTCCAAACTGGAGCTTCCGGAAAATACGATGTACAGATCAGGAAAACCATCATACAAATTTTTAAGTTCTTGGCTCCAGTTCGAGTACTTATGAATTTCATCAATAAAAAACGTTTTAATGTTTTCTGTTTGAACAAGCGTAACAACGAATTCATATAACGTGTGTTGTGTAAAATAAATATGATCAGCGGAGACGTAAAAGACGTCCTGTAATTGAAAATGAGTTTTGATATATTGCAACATCAAGGTTGTTTTCCCCACCCCGCGAGGTCCGACCAACCCGGTTAGCCGATCTCGCAAATTAAATGAGTCAAATAGAAATCGATGTTGTTTGAGCTCAGTGCGTGCAATTAATTGATGAAAAACAAGGGTTAATGTGCTTAGCATCTAAGACTCCAGTCTTTAAAAACATTGATAAATTAGGATTTAAGTCTTAACTATACAAGGTCATATGTAACGGGTCAAGGCATGTTGAGGCACATCTTGGGGCCGAAACTTGAGCACGCTGGGGTCGCGTCTTGCCTTGTGCTTTTATTTTTTATCGTATTGTCTATACCGAAGAACAATCACTTGAAAGCCCCTGCATTGACATCCCTTAACGTAAAACGTAATCTGCTCTCCTGATGTGACGGCGCACAATGGAATAAAAAGCCCGCACCGTATCAATGACAATCAAGGAAGCCATTGTTCATGAGCAAATCAACCCTTCATAACCCGCACGACAAACTCTTTCGCGCCGCCATGCAATACCCTGAGGTTGCGCATGAGTTTTTAGAGATGCACCTGCCCGAATATATTAAGAAAAATTTAGACTTTTCTAGCATCACCACTTGCCCAAATACATTCGTGGATCAAGATTTAAAATTATTACAATCCGATGTGTTATTAAAAGCGCTGGTTTCTGGAAGCAAAACCTACTTTTATATTCTCGCAGAGCACCAAAGTAAGCCCGACCCACTCATGCCCTTTCGACTCATTCAATATATGGTCAAAATATGGGCCTTTCATATCAAACAATCCAAAAAAAATACCACTTTACCTTTGCCCTCAATTTTACCGCTTATCTTTTTCACCGGAATAGGACAATATACTGCCGCACATACTTTACGGGACCTCTGCGGGGCGCAGGCAAACATCATGCAACGCATATGGACCTCGCCCTTTCCTATTATTGATGTGAATACCATTCCAGAAAAAGCGCTTCAATCACGCCTTTGGTCAGGTACCCTTGAATTTATTATGAGGAACCGCTTTAGACAGCACCTAACCGCCGAATTTAAAAAAATCGCACCCAATATTAACCAATTGATCAATGCAAAAAACAACAAACTTGTGGTAGAATTACTCACATATATCATTAATCTTGATGAAGACAACCGAACCCTTGATGATTTTTTAACACAAATCCATAACCAAGTACCAGCCAATGTGGAGCAAAAAATTATGAGCATGGCCCAGAGAACAAGAGAAGAAAGTGAACTTAAAGGCGAACGTAGAGGCGAACGTAGAGGCGAACTTAGAGGTGAACTTAAGGGCGAACTTAAAAAAAGCATTGAAATTGCACAAAATATGCTAAATGCTGGAACTGACCCCATGTTTGTATCTAAAATGACTAAGTTGTCACTTGATATGATCAAAACGCTACAGGAACAATTGGCGCCCTAAACCAATCATCCAATTGCACTAAGTTAAGAGAAAGCTCAATATTAATCGTGTCATCCCGGAGAAGGCACATAGCCTTAGAACCAATTATTATGGTGAAAAAACACTCATGAACATCAGAAAAAAACTCGATTTTTCGGCTCTCCATCATGCTTTAATCACGCTCCGCGAGGCAGTTGATTCGCGGAAAATAGAACCACACAACACGTTTATTCGAGATGCAATGATTCAACGGTTTGAATATACCTACGAGCTTGCACATAAAATGTTAAAACGTTATCTCGAATTAAGTGAGCCCAATAGCGAGACCATTGATTTGATGTCTTTCCCTGAGCTTATTCGAACCGCTTCGGAACGGGGCTTGCTTTTAAATGGATGGGATCATTGGAAACAATATCGTGACGCCAGAAACATCACAAGCCATACTTATAACGAAAACAAAGCCATTCAGGTGTGTTTGTCTATCCCCTTGTTTTTAGAGGAAGCAGAGCACTTGTCTCTCGTGCTTCAAAAAAATAGTCAACTCTTATGAATCCACTCATTAAAATGGATAAACAACATAAGGAACTTGTCTTAACAATTTTAAAAAAAAATATCCCTGCAAACACGCTTGTTTGGGTATTTGGTTCTCGTGCCAATCGAAAACCTAAACTTTTTTCAGATCTGGATCTGGCCCTTGATGCAGGAAGTCCACTTCCCTATTCAACATTAATTGATTTAAAACATGATTTTGATGAATCTGAATTGCCGTATAAGGTTGATCTTGTGGATTGGCATAGTATCGATAAATCATTCCAAGAAATAATTGACAATGATCGAACATACTTGCTGAGCAAACCCTTAGGGCCAGTCTCGAACGATAAAATTTGAGCAAAAAAACCTTTTTAACATCCTAGCCTGTAGATAAGTGTATTTTTAATTTTTTCATAATGGACTAACCTATAGTGCCGGTCAAATGACTTGATGACCGATTAAGCGCACTAAACTCGCTATACTCAGACATAGCGCGCTTACCTGTTCATCAAGTCATTTGTCCGGCACTATAATCCTGAGCGAAGTAAAGACGCCCCTCAGTTTAGCTTTGTTCTTAAACATATTAAGATCCTTCGCTACACTCAGAATGCGTCACAGTGCTACATCGTAGAAGATTCCTCGCTGTGCTCGGAATGACGTGGGGAGTTACACTTTTTATGTTAAATAATTAATTTTTAGGCTGATAAAAAATTAAGTGCGTTATATTCAATATTAAATCCAAGTGCTTTGGCAATGGGTCTTGAATTTTTACCACTTTTTTAAATTCAATAATTCCATAGCGCTCCATTGTTCTTAGCGTTCGACTAAGATTGCCTGGTTGCCTATGGGTGATCTCTGCCAACTCTTTTATTGAAGAAGGTTTTTCTTCATCAATAATACGCAGTAATCGCAGATTATTTTCACTGAGAACTTCACCTAGAGACTTAAATGCAATCGCCGTCAGCACAGCCCGACTCCACTTGATCATTCATCTTAATTTTTGGTAATATTGCACGCAATACGTCGTACAACCTGCATTCCATTCTGGACTATTCATGCTAAGTGTTACAATCATTGCAAAAAACGAAGAAGCCAATATCAGGCGTTGTTTGGAGTCGGTTCGTTGGGCTGATGAAATTATTGTCCTCGACTCAGGCAGTACAGATAATACAGTCTCTATCGCGAAAGAATACACCGATAAAGTCTATTTAACCGACTGGCAAGGTTATGGGATCCAAAAACAACGCGCCTTGGACCATGCTAAAGGTGACTGGGTTTTAAATATTGACGCCGATGAATCCATCCCTGCACCACTAAAACAAACGATTGAACGCGCGATAACCAATGATCGAGTCGATGGGTATCGAATCCCCATTCTTTTAAATTTTTATGGCAAACAATTTAACCACTCCTGGTGCCCAAAAAATCACATTCGTCTTTATCGTCGACAAGGCGCCCACTACACAAATAATATTGTCCATGAAGAAGTCCTTTTACCCCCCAATGCTCGCGTTTCTAAATTAAAAAACGCGATACACCACCACTCGTTTAAAGATATAAGCCACGCGCTTTATAAGATGAACCTTTATTCTAGTTATAGTGCAAAAATGCGTCGGGAAAAAAATCGCTCGCCCTCTTTTATCAAATCACTCTTCGGTGCGGGATGGATGTTCTTTCGTTGTTATTTTATTCAACGCGGATGTTTAGAGGGACAAGACGGCCTGCTACTCGCTATACTGAGCGCTCAAGGCAGCTTTTACCGTAATATCAAAATAATATACCATGACAAGGATTGAAATGAGCACAATACTCAATATAGACGCGCTTCGTGATGCACCTATCCATACTGAATTTTTTCCATATTGCCAAGTTGACTGCTTTATTAACAAGGATGCACTCAAAGACGTATTAAATGATTTTCCAAACATCACGGTAAGAGGCAGTGTTCCTGCGCATAAATTAGCTTATGGCGCTAATTTTCAACGTTTTATTGACGAACTCAGTTCCCCAGCGTTACGTGATATCATTGCTGAAAAATTTTCCATTGATTTATCCAGCAGTGAAACCATGCTGACTATTCGAGGCCAAACCACGTCTCGTGACGGTCGAATTCATACGGATACGCCGAGTAAACTCATGACATTGCTCATTTACCTCAATGAAGACTGGGCAGAACCAACGGGAAATCTGCGTTTATTAAAAGACAGCTCTAGTCTTGAAAATTACTTTGATGAAGTCATTCCAACAGCTGGAAAACTATTGGTGTTTAAAGTTACTGACAATTGCTGGCACGGTCACCATCCCTTTGTTGGCGCGCGCAAAACGTTACAATTAAACTATGTTACAAATAAACAAGTTGTCGAAAAAGAAATGAGAAAACATTCGCGTTCATTTTCGTTTAAAAAACTCATTAACTATTTTAGTATCGCCCCATAAATGAAAAAAATTCTACTGGTTAAACTGACATCCATGGGGGATTTAATCCAATTTCTTCCCGCATTAACAGACGCAGCTCAAGCGATTCCTGGGATCCAATTTGATTGGGTTATTGAAGAGTCTTTTACAGACGTGGCACGTTTACACCCAACGATTGATAACATTATTTCTCTTCCCTATCGTCGGTGGAAAAAAAACAAAATTCAAGCGCTTCGATCAGGCGAAATATCTGATTTTTGGAAACGATTGCGACATCAGCAATACGACCTGGTTATTGATACACAATCCAACCTAAAATCGGCCTTTGTAACACGCCTAACAAGAGGCTTGCGTTTGGGGCTGGATGCAAAGTCAGTACGAGAATATGGCGCCCATTTTGCCTATCAAAAAACAATTTCCGTGAACCGGGATCAAAATCATGCTGCGCGTTTGCGCCAGTTGATGGCAACCCATCTGGGATATGAACTCCCCAAAACACCCGCTCACTATGGCATTAATAAAGCCACTTTACCTGTGTTAGATTTTGAATTGCCTGAACAGTTTATTTTTATAACGCACATTTGTAGTACTCCAATAAAATTATGGCCTGAGCCTTTTTGGCAAACGGTTGTGGATGATATTGCAAGCTCAGGTTTTTCTATTATTCTTCCCTGGTGGAGCGCTGAAGAAAAAGCACGTTCGTTGCGATTAAAAAGCAACCATGACAACGTTCAGCTTTTGCCCCCACTGAATTTGACTGAAAAAGCATCGGTTATATCAAAAGCAACCGCGTGCATTAGCCTTGATACAGGTTTAGCGCACATGGCTGCAGCATTAGATATTCCCAATGTCACCCTATATGGTTCTACAAATCCAAAACACGTTGGCGCCTATGGCGCTAACCAAATTCATGTAAGCGCAACTGGGCCCAGTTGCTCCCCGTGTATAAAAACCAACTGTACCTATGAGGGTTTTTCAAATTACAAACCCGCTTGTATGGAAACCATTACACCACAAGAAGTACTGCGTGCATTTTATGCTTGTTTAGAGGGTGTCCGGAAAGTCCCAGCATTTGGCGTTTGATCAAGCTCGATGCCATTGAAACGCAAACAATCAGGTTTTGTCGCAAAAAATCCACCCTTGCGACAGCGTAACGTTTGCATTGATGAAAAATTTGATAAGAATCAATAGACCTGCTCATCGCCGTGACTAATGTGTCGGAGCAAAATTGGCAGAGCACACCATGTGCGATCAAATCTGATCTTAAAAAAAGTCAAATCGAGAATACTATGACTCACATTCCGCAGCGATGATCGCAAAATATTTAATTAGATAATGACTGATTGTTTTTAAAACAAAAGTTCATAATTTATCCGATCTTTATCAGCTACACGGAACGGATCCCCTCTCCCCTCAACGAAAAATCGCTAAAATCCTGATGCCCATTGGGGGAGAGGGCTAG